>JAFECN010000161.1 GCA_018242145.1 Pseudomonadota bacterium | reverse complement strand
CGATCCAAAGCCATGATGATCCCGACCCGCTTCTGCGGGCTCTTCCCACGATGATATTCTCCCCTTGGCGGCCTTCGGGCCGGTTAACGCGCCGCAATCCTCATGCCTGCATGCGCACTTGCTTAACAAAGTCCTATCGCCCATTTTCCGCGCATGTCCGCGCCCGCAGCCCGCTCCGGCGGCCCCGATTTCCGTCACGTCCGCACATGGGTCTTCGACCTCGACCACACGCTTTACACGCTCGACCCGGCCCAGCACCGGGCGATGGAGGAGCGCATCTGCGTGTTCGTGCAGCGCCATTTCGGCCTGTCGCGGGACCCGGCCTGGGAAATCCAGAAGCGCTATCTGCGCGACTATGGCAGCACGATAGCCGGACTTGTGCGTCATGACGGCGTCGATCCCGACGTCTACCACGATGCGGTCAACGATCTAGCGGCTTTGTCTCTGACGCCAAATGTACCGTTGCGTTCCGCACTGGCGCGTTTGCCGGGCGCGCGGCTGGTGTTCACCAACAATTGCGGCCGCTACGCCGCGAATGTGCTCAAGACGCTCGGTGTCGACGACCTGTTCGAAACCATCGTGGACGTCAAGGCGCTTGGCTTTGTCCCCAAGCCGCAGGAATCGGCCTATGACGCGCTTGTCAAACTCGGCGGCTTTGAAACCACAAAGGCCGCGCTGTTCGATGACAGCGTACGCAATCTGGTTCCGGCCCGCGCCCGCGGCATGACCACTGTGTGGTTCAACAATGGCGGCGGCCAGTCGCACTGGCGCGTGGACGATCAAGCCCTTCACATCGACCACGAAACCGACGATCTTCCCGCCTTCCTTCATTCCATCCGGGTTTCGCCATGACAGCCGATCTGCACAAGACCATCGACGATGCCTGGGAGGCGCGGGATTCGCTCAACGCCGCCACCAAGGGCGCAGTGCGCGACGCGGTGGAGCATGCGCTGAACGAACTCGACAACGGCCATCTGCGCGTGGCCGAGAAGATCGCGGGCGAATGGCATGTGCACGAATGGCTGAAGAAAGCCGTTCTGCTGTCCTTCCGCCTCAACGACATGAAGCTGATCGAAGGCGCGCCGGGCGAAGCCAACTGGTGGGACAAGGTCGATTCCAAATTCGTGGGCTGGGATGCGCAACGTTTCCGCGCCGCCGGTTTCCGCGCCGTGCCCGGCGCCGTCGTCCGCCGCTCCGCCTTCATCGGCAAAGGCGTGGTGCTGATGCCTTCATTTGTAAATGTCGGCGCGCGCGTGGGCGAGAACACCATGATCGACACCTGGGCCACGGTGGGAAGCTGCGCGCAGGTGGGATCGCATTGCCACATCTCCGGCGGCGCGGGATTGGGCGGCGTTCTGGAGCCGCTGCAGGCCGCACCCACCATCATCGAAGACAATTGCTTCATTGGCGCGCGCAGCGAAGTCGCCGAAGGCGTAATCGTGGGCGAAGGCTCGGTGTTGTCGATGGGTGTTTATCTCACCGCCTCCACCAAGATCGTGGACCGCCACACCGGCGAGATTTTCCGGGGCAAGGTGCCACCTTATTCCGTCGTCGTCTCCGGTTCGATGGGCGGCGGCCCGGACAAGCCGGCGCTTTACTGCGCGGTGATCGTGAAGCGCGTGGACGAACGCACCCGCGTCAAGACGTCCATCAACGACCTGCTGCGAGACTGACATGATCGACGCCGTCGCGCTGTCGCAAGACCTCATCCGGTGTCCGTCCGTGACGCCGAAGGATGAAGGCGCGATTGCGATCGTCGAAAAGGCGCTGACCGCGTTGGGCTTCACCTGCAAGCGCATGCGCCTGCAGGCGCCGGGCAGCGAAGCGGTGGAGAATCTCTACGCACGGCTCGGCACGGCATCGCCCAATTTCTGCTTCGCGGGTCACACGGATGTGGTGCCCGTGGGTGACGCGAAAGCGTGGCGGCACGATCCGTTCAAGGCCGAGATCGTGGACGGCACGCTCTATGGCCGCGGTGCCGCCGACATGAAGTCCGCCGTCGCCTGCTTTATCGCGGCGGTGGAGCGCGTTCTGGCGAGAGGTAAGCCGAAAGGCTCCATCAGCCTTCTCATCACCGGCGATGAAGAAGGCATCAACATCAACGGCACCAAGGCCGTGCTGGACGTGCTTAGGAAAGATGGCGAGCGCATCGACCATTGCCTGGTCGGCGAACCGACCGCCACCGCGCGCACCGCCGACACCATAAAGATCGGCCGCCGCGGCTCGATGAAGGTGACGCTGACCGTGACCGGCGTGCAGGGCCACACCGCCTATCCGCAGAACGCGCTCAACCCCATTCCGATTCTGGCGGCGCTGGTGATGAAGCTGTCCGAACCGCTGGATAGCGGCAGCGCGCATTTCCAGCCTTCGACTCTGGTGTTCACCACCTTCGATGTGGGCAACCCCGCCGGCAACGTCTCGCCCGCGCAGGCGCGCGCGTCGTGCAACATCCGTTTCAACGATCTGCACACGCCGGAGAGCCTGCTGCGCCGGATCGAGAAGATCGCCGACGAGATCACCCATGAATATGGCGGCGAATGCGCCATCGAGCACAGCGTAAGCGGCGTTTCGTTCGTCACCCAGCCGGGGCCGTTCACCGAATTGCTCAGCACCGCCATCGCCAGCGTCACCGGCGCGATGCCGCAATTCTCCACCACGGGCGGCACATCGGATGCGCGTTTCATCAAGGACATCTGCCCGGTCGCGGAGATCGGCGTGCCCGGCGGCACGATGCACAAAGTGGACGAATGCGTGCCGGTGGAAGAGATCAACCGGCTGGTGGACGTCTATGAATCGATCCTGACATCCTATTTCGCGAACCCGCCAGGATGAGCGACGCCGCCATCGGCATTTTCGATTCCGGCATCGGCGGTCTCACCGTGATGCGCGCGTTGGTCGCGCGATTGCCGGATGAGGAATTCATCTATCTCGGCGACACCGCACGCCTGCCCTACGGCACCAAAAGCGGCGACACCGTCACGCGCTACGCCGTGCAGGCGGCGGCCGCGCTGACGAAGCGCAAGGTGAAGATGCTGGTGGTGGCCTGCAACACCGTGTCGGCCGTCGCGCTGCCCGCGCTCCAGGAGATGTTCGCGCCGGTGCCCGTCGTCGGTGTGATCGTGCCGGGCGCGGAAGCCGCGGTGACGGCAGCGCCGAAAGGCCCCATCGCCATCATCGCCACCGAAGGCACGGTGAAAGGCGGCGCTTACGTTCGCGCCATCGAAGATCACGGCCGATCCATCCCCGTGATCCAGCAAGCCTGCTCGCTGTTCGTTTCCATTGCGGAAGAAGGCTTGCTCGACGGCGGCATCGCCGAAGCCATCGCAAGGCGCTATCTCGATCCATTGCTCGCCGCCGTGCCGAAACCAAAGGCCTTGGTGCTGGGCTGCACGCATTTCCCGGCGCTGAAGACCACCATCGCGAAAGTCGCAGGCCCGGACATCAAGCTGGTGGACAGCGCGGAAACGACCGCAAAAGCCGTCGAGAAAATCCTGCGCGAGAAAAATATCAAGCGCGCGGGCGGGAAGAAGCCCTCGCACACCTTCCTTGCCACCGACGCGCCAGACCGCTTCGCCCGCGTGGGCGAAATCTTCCTCGGCCAACCCATCGATCCGGGAAGCGTGGAACTGGTGGATTTGCAGTCGTAATCACCTCCCTCTTGTGGGGAGGTCGACAAAATTCGTAGCGCAGCGAAGAATTTTTCGGGTGGGGGGGGCGTATCGCAGCGATCCCCCTACCCGGATCGCTTCGCTCTCCGACCTCCCCACAAGGGGGAGGTGATTATCAGTAATCCACGCCCACCAGATAAAGCCCTTCCGGCGGCGCAACCACACCGCAGGCCGAACGATCCTTCGCTTCCAGCGCTTTGGCCATATCGCGCGGCTGCCATTTGCCTTCGCCGACCATCTTCAGCGAACCCACCATCGAGCGCACCTGATTGTGCAGGAAGCTGCGCGCCGAGGCTTCGATATGAATCTCATCGCCCGCGCGGCGCACATCGAGCTTATCGAGAGTTTTCACCGGCGACTTCGCCTGGCATTCGGACGAGCGGAAGGTCGTGAAGTCATGCTGCCCGACAAGATGCTGCGCACCGGCATGCATCGCCTCGGCATCGAGCCCGCGCACCACATGCCATACGCGGTTCCTGTCCAAAACCGGCGGCGCACGGCGGCAGAGGATGCGATAGAAATAATGCCGCCCCGTGGCGGAGAACCGCGCATGGAAATCCGGTGCAGCAACTTCCGCCAAAATCACCGACACCGCGCCGGGACGCAGAAAATGATTCAGCCCGTCGCGAATCTTGTCGGCCGCGAAATCTTTCGACAGATCGAAATGCGCCACCTGCGCCATGGCATGCACGCCCGCATCGGTGCGGCCCGCGCCCGTCACCGTCACCACTTCGCCGGCAATATCGAAGATCGCCTTCTCCAGCAGGGACTGGATGGACACGCCCGTATCCTGCCGCTGCCAGCCGACCGTGCCCGTGCCGTCATATTCCACCGTGAGCTTGAAACGCGTCACGACAGCATCGTGCCTTTGGGAACGGCATAGCCGCGCAGCATATCCTCTGCCGCCATCGCGGACTTTCCGGGACGTTGCAGCGCACGGATGGCAAGCGCGCCAGCACCACACGCGATGGTGAGATGATCGTCCAGCGCTTCGCCGGGCACGCCTTTGCCGTCCACCGGATCGGCGAACAGCACTTTCAGCCGCTCGCCTTTCAACTCGCACCACGCGCCGGGAAAGGGCGACAAGCCGCGAATGAGGCAATCCAGCTCGCGCGCGGGTTTCGCCCAGTCTATGCGCGCTTCTTCCTTGAGAATCTTCTTCGCGTAGGTCACGCCCGCTTCCGGCTGCGGTGTCTCGCTCGCCTGCCCCAGCGCAACGGCGGACATCGCGCGCGCCATCAAATCCGCGCCCAGTCGCGCCAGTTCATCGTGCAGATCGCGATAGGTCTTGCGGCCGATCGGCGTGCGTTCGGCCATCAGCACGGGGCCGGTGTCGAGACCTTCCTCCATGCGCATGACCATGACGCCGGTGTCTGCGTCGCCCGCCATGATCGCGCGCTGGATCGGCGCGGCGCCGCGCCAGCGCGGCAGCAGCGAGCCATGCAGGTTGAAGCAACCGAACTTCGGCGCGTCGAGAATGGGTTTGGGCAAGAGCAATCCATACGCCACGACAATCGCAGCATCGAGATCGAGCGCGGCGAATTGCGCCTGCGCCTCGGCGTTCTTCAACGTCAGCGGCGTGCGAACGGGAATGCCGAAATGCGCGGCGGCTTTGGCAACGGGTGTGGGTTCGGTTTCGAGCCCGCGTCCCTTGGGCCGCGGCGGCTGGGAATAGACCGCCGCGATCTCATGCCCCTGCCCGACCAGTTCGGTGAGCGCGGGCACGGCGAAATCCGGCGTGCCCATGAAGGCGAGGCGCATCTATCACCTCCCCCTTGTGGGGAGGTCGGAGAGCGAAGCGATCCGGATGGGGGATAATCGTCGAGCGCCGTCCCCCCACCCGAAATTTGCGAAGTGCAAATTTCGACCTCCCCACAAGGGGGAGGTGATAGTGGAAAATCGCTTCACGAAATTCTTCAACCCGCCGCTTTCAGCTTCTTGGCCTTCTGCAATTTCTTCATCGCCATCGAGCGCTTCAGCTTCGACAGATGATCCACGAACAGAATGCCTTCGAGATGATCCATCTCGTGCTGCAGGCACACGGCCAGCAAGCCGTCGGCTTCCAGCGTCTGCTTCTTGCCGTCGCGGTCCAGATATTCCGCCTTGATGCGCGCGGGACGTTCG
>JAFECN010000160.1 GCA_018242145.1 Pseudomonadota bacterium | reverse complement strand
GCGGCATCTCAAGGAAAGCAATGTCGAACGCGAGAAGATCCACGAGCGCGCCGAAAAGCTGAAAACGCTTCTGCGTCAGGCGGGCCTGCCTCTCATGGAAACCAAGAGCCACATCGTTCCGGTGTTCGTGGGCGATGCGGTGACCTGCAAGTCCGTAACGGATGCCCTGCTGCAGGATCATGCGATCTATGTGCAGCCGATCAACTTCCCCACCGTTCCGCGCGGAACGGAACGCCTGCGCTTTACCCCGTCACCGATGCATACGGATGCGATGATGGACCATCTTGTGCGGGCGCTGGATCAGGTGTGGACAGCGCATCAGTTGAAGCGGGCGGCCTGACGGCGATGCCGCCTGGCGGCAGCGAGATCTATGTCGAATTCGTGGTTCAGGGCGCCTTCATAAAGGCGACGGCGATTCACGCGGTCACTGGCACGGAAGCGAGCATTGTCGGCCCCTCAAACGCCGCTCGTGCCGATCTTTCCGCTGCTGCAATCCGCAAGCTGGATTATGTGCTCAAGAAACAGAAAAGGCCGTGAACTATCCGCGCCGGCGGCCTTTGTGCGCCGGCGCATTCTTGCCCAGCCCGATCTTCTTGGCGAATTCCGACCGTTGCGCCGCATAGTTCGGGGCGACCATGGGATAGTCGGCCGGCAAACCCCATTTCGCGCGGTATTCTTCCGGTGTCAGGCTGTAGTTGGAGCGCAAATAGCGCTTCAGCATCTTCAGCTTTTTGCCATCTTCCAGACACACGATGTATTCGTTGGTGATCGACTTCTTCACCGGCACGGCGGGCTTCTGGGACGTCAAGGTCTCTTGCGAGGGCACGCCCGAAAGCGCTCCCAAGGTCGCGTGAATGCTTCTGATGACGGAGGGTAGGTCGCTGGCGGCAACGGAGTTGTTGCTCACATAGGCCGCCACGATATCGCTGACGAGGCGCAGCAACTCGTCGGTTCTGGCGATGTGCCCTTCCAGGGGATGACTCATGGATTGTTTCCTTGGCGCCCGATTCAGCTAAATCAGCTATCGCCCAGCCTATATAGGGAATCAAGCCGTGCGGGCCTCTGGGTTTGGCGGTTACGGGCAAATTGGCGGAGGATCACTGAACGGGCATTGGTCAATTTTCCTCTTCGGTTCTCTCGCTCGCCAGCACGCCACTGCACAACCCCGGTTATAGGATTAATGGCATAGGACGTATGCCGGGTGCGAAGTGGGCGCAAAGATGTGCATAACCGCCGATCTGATCTGCGGGAGCGGCATACCTGCAAACCAAGGCACCAGCCACTGGCGCAACATCTGGTAAAGAGCTACGGGTAGCCACGCGATAGCTGCGTATCCGCACAAGGCGTGGCATCCGGGACATTGCTATTACGAGGCAGACATGGCGGCGGCGACAAATGCGGCGGAACCGCAGAATTCCGGCTTTTTCTCTCGAAATCTCGCGGCATCCGATCCCGAGATCGCGAAGGCGATAGACGAAGAGCTTGGCCGTCAGCGCGAGAAGATCGAGCTTATCGCGTCCGAGAACATCGTCAGCCAAGCGGTGCTGGAGGCTCAGGGCTCGGTCCTGACGAACAAATACGCCGAGGGTTATCCCGGCCGGCGCTATTATGGCGGCTGCGAGTATGTGGATGTCGCCGAAGAACTGGCCATCGATCGCGCAAAACGTCTCTTCAACTGCAATTTCGCGAACGTCCAGCCGCATTCCGGCGCGCAGGCAAACCAGGCCGTGTTCTTCGCGCTCATGCAGCCGGGCGATACCTTTATGGGACTGGATCTGGCTGCTGGCGGACACCTTACCCATGGTTCGCCGGTCAACCAGTCGGGCAAGTGGTTCAAGCCGGTGTCCTACACGGTGCGCCGTCAGGATCATCGCATCGACATGGACGAAGTTGCCGCCATCGCGAAGGAGCACAAGCCGAAGCTCATCATCGCCGGGGGCTCGGCCTATTCACGGGTCATCGACTTCAAGCGTTTCCGCGAGATCGCGGATTCTGTTGGCGCCTTCTTCATGGTGGACATGGCCCACTTCGCCGGATTGGTCGCGGGCGGCGTGCATCCCAATCCACTCGAACATGCCCATGTCGTCACCACCACCACGCACAAGACGCTGCGTGGCCCGCGCGGTGGCATGATCCTGTCGAAAGACGAAGCTCTCGGGAAAAAGATCAACTCGGCGGTGTTCCCCGGTCTGCAGGGCGGCCCGCTAATGCATGTCATCGCTGCAAAAGCCGTGGCGTTCGGCGAAGCGCTGAAGCCGGAGTTCAAGCTTTACGCGCGCGCGGTCGTGGACAACGCGAAGGCGCTGTCGGAAACGTTGCATGCGCAGGGGCTGGATATCGTATCCGGCGGGACTGACACGCATCTGATGCTGGTCGATCTGCGGCCCAAGAATGCCAAGGGCAATCACACGGAGAAGGCGCTGGACCGCGCGTTCATCACCACCAACAAGAACGCCATTCCGTTCGATACCGAGAAGCCTGCCATCACCTCCGGCATCCGCCTCGGCACGCCGGCGGGCACCACGCGCGGCTTCGGCCCGGCGGAGTTCAAGGAGATCGGCAAGCTGATCGTCGAAGTGGTCGAGGCGGTGGCGAAGAAGGGCGAGATGGGCGATGCCGAGGTCGAAGCCAGCGTGCGCTCGCGCGTCGCCGATCTGTGCCGGCGCTTTCCGATCTATCCCTAAGCGGAGCATTTCCTCTCATGCGTTGCCCTTTTTGCGGACACGACGACACGCAGGTCAAAGACAGCCGGCCGAGCGAAGACAACTCGGCGATCCGGCGCAGACGCCATTGCCCCGCTTGCGGCGGCCGCTTCACGACCTTCGAGCGCGTCCAGCTTCGCGAACTCATCGTCGTGAAGAAGAATGGACGCCGCGAGCCGTTCGAGCGCGAGAAGCTGGAGCGCTCGCTGACCCATGCGCTGCGCAAGCGCCCCGTGGAAGCCGAACGGGTTGACCGAATGATCACCGGCATCGTGCGCCGCCTGGAAAGCATGGGCGAGAACGAAATCCCCGCCGCTACCATCGGCGAACTGGTGATGCAGGCGCTCTCCAGCCTCGACAAGGTTGCCTATGTCCGTTTCGCCTCCGTCTATCGCAACTTCCGCGAGACGAAGGACTTCGAAGTCCTGATCGGCGAAATGGAAGGCGATCGCGACTAGGCAGCCCATGGACCAGTTGGACGAGCGTCACATGCGGCACGCGCTGACGCTCGCGGCGCGCGGCCTGGGCCGCACGGGCAGGGTGCCGTCCGTTGGCTGCGTCATCGTCGCGCCGGACGGGCGCGTTGTCGGACGCGGCCGGACGGATGACCGTGGCAGGCCGCATGGCGAGGCGGTCGCGCTCGCACAGGCTGGTGCCTTCGCCAAAGGCGCCACCGCCTATGTCACGCTGGAGCCTTGCGCACATCTCGGCGGCAACGGCCCGCCCTGTGCGGATGCTCTCATCGCCAGCGGGATCCATCGCGTCGTCGTCGCGATGGCCGATCCCGATCCGCGCACCAACGGGCAGGGGATCGCCCGATTGCGCGCTGCTGGCATTTCAATAACCGAGGGCGTTCTGAGACGCGAAGCGGAAGCTTTGAACCGCGGGTTCGTGCTTCGCATGACCGAAAACCGCCCGCTGGTGACGCTGAAGCTAGCGCAGAGCGCCGATGGCTTCACCGCGCGCGCGCTGGGCGACAGCCCGTGGATAACGGGCGAAGAGGCTCGCCGCTTCGGCCAATTGCTGCGCGCACAGCACGACGCGATCCTCATCGGGATCGAAACCGCTCTTGCCGACGATCCCGAACTGACCTGCCGCATTCCGGGGCTGGAGAAATATTCGCCATTGCGGATCGTGCTGGACAGCCGGCTTCGGTTGGGACACCGTTCGAAACTGGTGCAGACGGCGCGCCAAACTCCGACGATGATATGCACGACGCGCGAGGGCGGCGACGCATTGCGGGCCGCCGGTGTCGAGGTTGTCCGCATGCCGCCGGACGCCGCCGGGCATATCGCGCTGCGCGATGTGCTCCAGACGCTCGCCGGGCGCGGGATCAATCGCCTGCTCGTGGAAGGCGGAGCGACACTGGCCAACGCATTCCTCAAAAGCGGCTTTGCGGACCGTCTGGAGATGTTCACGGCTCCCATGTCGCTCGCGAATGGCGGACGTTGCGGCGCGGGCGCTCTGACGGTGGGGAAATTGCACGAAGCCCCAAATTTTATGCGGGTTAGCACCCGATCCTTCGGCGCGGATCGTCTGGAAAGCTTCGCAGCAACGTCCTAAAAGAAACCCATGTTCACCGGTATTGTCACAGACGTCGGCCAGGTCCGTCACATCGAGCAGCGCGGCGATACCCACATCGTCATCGCGACGCATTACGACGTGTCCCGGATCGACATCGGCGCCTCCATCGCCTGCTCGGGCGCCTGCATGACGGTTATCGACAAGGGCAATGCGAACGACCGCTGGTTCGCCTTTACGGCATCGGGCGAGACGCTTTCCAAGACGACGCTCGGCGACTGGAAGGTGGGTGACGCGATCAATCTGGAACGCCCCATGCGCGTGGGCGACGAGCTGGGCGGCCATATCGTGACCGGCCATGTCGATGGCATCGCCGAGATCGTCAACATGAAGCCGGAAGGGGAATCCACCCGCGTGATGCTGCAGGCACCCGTCGCGCTGGCGCGGTTCATTGCCCCGAAAGGCTCCATCGCCCTGGACGGGGTTTCGCTGACGGTCAACGAAGTCGATGGCACGCGCTTCGGCGTGAACATCATCCCGCACACCTCCAAAGTCACCACCTTCGGGCGGCAAAAGCCCGGCGCGAAGGTGAATCTCGAAGTCGATCTGATGGCGCGCTATGTGGCGCGGCTGGTGAAGGCATGACGATCTCCGTCTATCACGACTACATCTCCAAGATCGAAGACGTCATCGAAGACGCCCGCAACGGGCGCATGTTTATTCTCATGGACGCCGACGATCGCGAGAACGAAGGCGATCTGGTCATTCCGGCGCAGATGTGCACGCCGCAATCCATTAACTTCATGGCCAAGAACGGGCGCGGGCTGATCTGTCTCGCGCTCACGCAGGAGCGCGCGAACACCCTCAACATTCCCATGATGACGCAGGTGAACGGCACGCCGAACCAGACGGCCTTCACGGTGTCCATCGAGGCCAAGGAAGGCATCTCGACCGGCATTTCCGCGCATGATCGCGCGCACACGATTTCCGTCGCCATCGATCCGACGAAGGGCGCCAACGACATCACGTCGCCCGGCCATGTGTTCCCGCTGGTGGCGCGGCACGGCGGCGCGCTGATACGGGCGGGCCATACCGAGGCTGCCGTGGACATCGCGCGGCTGGCGGGCCTCAATCCGGCCGGCGTGATCTGCGAGATCATGAACGACGACGGCACGATGGCGCGCCTGCCGGACCTCGTTCCTTTCGCGCAGTTGCACGGCCTCAAGATCGGAACCATCGCCGATCTCATCGCCTATCGCCGCAAATACGATCACTTCGTCAAGCGCATCCATGAAGGGCCGTTCGAGAGCCACAATGGCGGCACATGGAAAATGCTCGTTTATGCGAACGAACTCGATTACGCTGAGCATATCGCCTTGGTGAAGGGCGATATCACCACGGCGGACCCCGTGCTCGTCCGCATGCATGCCATCAATGTGTTCAGCGACGTGCTCTCATGGGCGCATACCGAACGCGATGCGCTGGGAGATTCCATGCGCATCGTTGCGGAGAAGGGCCGTGGCGTTGTCGTTCTCCTGCGCTCCACGCGCCCGACCTTCGTGTCCGATGTCGTGACGGGCCGCACGCAGGACGATGCGGACCGCCGCCGCGTGAAAGAGTATGGCGTCGGCGCGCAGATCCTCCTCGATCTCGGCGTGACGGATATGATCCTTCTGACCGACACGCCCGAAAAGAAGATCGTGGCGCTGGACGGCTACGGCCTGAACATCGTGGGCACCCATCCCATTCGCAAGCGGAGCGTGTGATGCCCAAAACCAACATCCTCATCGTTGAGGCCCGCTTCTATTCGCATATCGCCAATGCCTTGCTCGATGGGGCGACCGCTGCGCTGGACGCGGCCGGCGCGAGCTTCGAGCGCGTGTCCGTTCCGGGGGCGCTGGAGATTCCGCCCGCCATCGCGCTCGCGGCGCGCAGCGACAAGGGCTATGACGGTTTCGTCGCGCTGGGCTGCGTGATCCGGGGCGAGACCTATCACTTCGAGATCGTCTCCAATGAATCGGCGCGTGGCCTCATGGATCTGGGCACGCGCAACGGCCTTTGCATCGGCAACGGCATTCTGACCGTCGAGAACGAGGAGCAGGCCCTGGTTCGCGCCTCCACGGCGGGCGGCGACAAGGGCGGCGATGCCGCCAGAGCGTGCCTCGCATTGATCAACTATCGCACCAAGCTTGGATTGTAATGGCTTCGGCATCTTCCTCTCTTTCTGACGCGCGCCACGCCGCACGCCTTGCCGCCGTGCAGGCCATCTATCAGATGGAACTGACCGGCACCGACGCGGAAGAAGTCGCGCTGGAGTTCGCCGACCACCGCTTTGGCAAGGAGGCGGAGATTTCGCCGGCGGGAATGCCGGACGAAGAATTCTTCGGCGCTATCGTGCGCGGCGTTCCGCATCATCAGGTCGAGATCGACCGTTCCGTTGCGCGCTGTTTGTCTTCCGACTGGAAGCTGGAGCGCATCGACTCCATCCTGCGCGCGATCCTGCGCGCCGCGGCCTTCGAACTTATCGACCGCAAGGACGTGCCGGCCAAAGTGGTGATCGACCAATACGTCGAGATCGCGCATGCTTTCTTTCAGGGCGACGAACCTTCCTTCGTGAACGCGGCGCTCGACAAGCTTGCGCATAGAAAGCGCGCGCCCGAATTCGGCGAGACGCCGCCCGATGACGAACTCCAGTTCTGAGCGCGCGAGCGAATTCGAACTGATCGCGAAGGTTTTCGCCCCGCTGTCCGCGCCTGGCGCTTATGGCCTGACCGACGACGCCGCCACAATCCGCGTTCTGGACGGTGCGGAACTGGTTGTCACCGCCGATCTGTTGAGTGCGGATGTTCATTTCCGTGCCGAAGACGAGCCGCGCCTGATCGCGAAGAAGGCTTTGCGCGTGAACATTTCCGATCTGGGGGCCAAGGGCGCGAAACCTGTCGGCTATCTGTTGTCTCTTGCCTTGCCGCGAAACTGGACGATGCCGTGGATCGAATCCTTCGCGGCGGGTTTGCGCGAAGATCAATCCGAGCTTTCCGTCTCGCTCATGGGCGGCGATACCACGTCGACCGATGGCCCATTGATCGTCGCCATAACGGCTTTCGGCACGGTGCCGTCTGGAACGATGATCCGCCGCAACGGCGCAAAGCCGGGCGATCTGGTCTTCGTCTCCGGCACAATCGGCGATGCCGGAGCAGGGCTGACTGCACTCAAAGGCGAACTGCCGAACATTTCCGCTCGCGACCGGGAGGTGCTCGTCGGGCGTTACCTTCTCCCACAGCCACGCACCGGGCTTGGACAAGCGCTGCGCGGAAAGGTGAGCGCCGCGCTCGATGTGTCGGACGGCCTGCTGGCCGATCTGGGCCACATCGCCGAAACCTCGAATGTCCGCATTTTGGTTTCGGCGGATCGCGTTCCGCTTTCGGATGCGGCGCGGAAGGCGGGGCTGCGTGTGCCGAAGGCGGCCACGGCAGGGGACGATTACGAGATCGCGTTCACGGCACAGGCATCCCGGCGCGCGGATATCCTCCGTGCGGCTGCGGATTGCGGATGCCCGGTCACGGAGATCGGCCGGGTCGAGCCCGGGGCGGGCGTCGCATTGCTGGATTCATCCGGGCGGGAAATTCCGGTATCCAGAAAGGGCTATCGGCACTTCTGATTCGTTCATGCTCTCTTAGCCGGGCTTTGCGAGGATCCGCCATGCGCCGCATTGCTGTTTGCTTCTGCCTCCTGATGTTCGCGAGTTCTGCGGCGATAGCCGCCGAACCGGCGAAGGAGCCTGCGAAAAAGTCTGACGCGGCGGCAGGGGCGAGCGTCACCATGCCTTATCTCATCGCGCCGCTGTCCGATGGCGGCACATTGGTCGCTTACGCCTATATCGCTTCCAAGATCATCGGAACGTCGCAGGCTACGGCGCTGGAAATACAGGACAAAATCCCGTTCATCCAGGATGCCTTCGTGCGCGATGTAAACGCCACTTCCATCGCCAAGCCGGGCGATCCGATGACTGTGGATAACGCTGTCCTTCAGGCCCGGCTTCTGGCGCTCACAAAAAAGGTCATGGGCCCCGGCAAAGTGGCCGATCTGAAGATTCTTCAGG
>JAFECN010000015.1 GCA_018242145.1 Pseudomonadota bacterium | reverse complement strand
TCCCGCGTTCCTAGCAAGCCTGTTCAAAAGGCGGAACGGCCTTGATCTGGCTATGCAATATAGCCATAATAGCCAGATAGATAGGCGGAGAGCCTCCATGAAAACCGTCAGTGTTCTCGAAGCCAAGAACCAGCTTTCCAAACTCATCCGCACCGTCAGGGCGGGTGAGCAGGTCGTGATCGCCAATCGCGGCGAGCCGGTCGCGCGGTTGACGGCGGTGGACGCCGTCAGCGCAGGCGCAGCCCGCGGAACCGCAACGGCCATTCTTGAACTGGCTCAGGCGCACCGGCCCGGTCCGCGCAAACGTTCCGCGCGGGAAATCGATCGCGCCATCGCCGACGAACGCGCTGCATGGGACTGATCTACGTCGATTCCTGTCTGGTCATTTATCTTGCAGAGGACCGCTCCCGGCAGGAGCGCATCGCGCGCGCCATGGAAGCCGAAGCAACGTTCGCGCTGTCGCCGCTGGTAAAACTGGAATGCCTGGTATCGCCCCTGAAGCTGGGCGACTTGGCGCTGGAGCGCTTCTATTTGGACCTGTTCGCCCGGTTCATCACGTTGGAAATGAGCGAAACCGTCTATCTTCAAAGCGCGCGGCTCCGGGCCCAATTCGGCTTGCGCACGCCCGATGCTCTGCATCTTGCCTGCGCGCTGCACCATCGCTGCGAAAGCCTGTGGACCAACGACAACCGCCTCGAACGCGCTTCGCTGGGATTGGCGCGAAACGTGCTCAAGTCCTGAGCAAGAGGCAGGCGTCGCCGTAGGAATAGAACCGGTAGCGCTCCCGGATCGCCTCGGCATAGGCGGCCTTCATCACGTCGAGCCCCATGAAAGCGCTGACCAGCATGAACAGCGTCGAGCGCGGCAGATGGAAATTGGTCAGCAGGATATCCGCCGCCTTGAAGCGATAGCCGGGCGTGATGAAGATATCGGTTTCCCGCGCCATCGCGTGAAGCTTGCCGTCGTCGGTCGCCGCGCTCTCCAATGTCCGCAGGCTTGTCGTGCCGGTGGCGACGATGCCCCCGCCCGCCGCGCGAACCTTGTTGAGATGCGCGGCAGTCTCATTTGAAACCGTCGCCCATTCGGAATGCATCTTGTGATGGGCCGTATCGTCGGTCTTCACCGGAAGAAATGTCCCGGCCCCGACATGCAGTGTGACCGTTTCTCGCACAACG
Source organism: Pseudomonadota bacterium (assembly GCA_018242145.1). Classification (GTDB taxonomy): domain Bacteria; phylum Pseudomonadota; class Alphaproteobacteria; order Micropepsales; family Micropepsaceae; genus Rhizomicrobium. Next base: position 1,431 of record JAFECN010000015.1, on the reverse strand, counting down.
CCTTTGTCCTGCAGCGCCTCGAACAGCGACGGGGTGAAGTGCAGTCCTGCGGTCGGCGCGGCGACCGATCCTTCGTGCTGCGCATAGATCGTCTGATAATCGGCAAGGTCTTTCGCATCCGGCTTGCGCTTGCCGGCGATGTAGGGTGGCAGGGGCGTTTCGCCATTGGTTGCAATCGCCGCATCCAGTCGCGCGCCTTCGAGCGCGAACCGAAGTTCGATCTCGCCGCCGTCGCTCACGGCGACAACATCGGCTTGCAGGTCCGATCCCAAATGCAGCGTGTCGCCGGCGAGAAGCTTTCGCGAGGGGCGCGCAAAAGCCAGGAAGCGGTTCGGCGCGATGCGCTTGTGTAGCATGGCTTCGATCTTGGGCTCCGTCGCGCCGCGCCCGATGCGGCGGCCGTGCAGGCGCGCAGGAAAGACCTTGGTGTCGTTCAGCACCAGCGCATCGCCGCTGCGAAGATAGTTCGGCAGATCGCGCACATGCGCATGCTCGAACGCGCCGTCCGTTCGGACAACCAGCATGCGCGCGCTGTCGCGCGGCGAAGCCGGACGAAGCGCGATCAGGTCTTCGGGAAGATCGAAATCGAAGGCGTCTACGCGCACGGCGCGGCTCGCCAAACCGGCCTGCCACCCGAAGCTGCGAGCAGACGGCTGGCCTCCCTACGCGCTATCGCGCTTCTGGAGGTACCCTCCGCTGCTTCGCAGCGCAGGGTGGTGAGCCCGGATGGGATCGAACCATCGACCCTTTGATTAAAAGTCAAATGCTCTACCACTGAGCTACGGGCCCGCCAGAGGGGCGGACCTTTAGTGGACCGCTCCCTCCGGGTCAATCACGGATTATTCGACCCGCATCTTGAGGATTTTGTCGGGCTCGCCGGAGATGGCGCCGTTGTTGTGTTCGCCGCCCTTCTTGATGGCGTCCACATGTTCCATGCCTTCCACGACCTCGCCCCAGACGGAATATTGGCGGTCGAGCCACGGCGCATCCGCAAAGCAGATGAAGAACTGGCTGTTGGCGCTGTTGGGATTGCTGGTGCGGGCCATCGAAAGCGTGCCGCGTTTGTGTTTCGCGTCCGAGAATTCCGCCTTCAGGTCGGGAAGATCCGAGCCGCCGGAGCCGGTGCCCGTGGGATCGCCGGTCTGCGCCATGAAGTCGGGAATCACCCGATGAAAGACGATGCCGTCATAGAAGCCCTTGTTCGCAAGCTCGGTGATGCGCGCGACATGGTTGGGCGCCAGATCGGGGCGCAGCTTGATCTTCACCGGGCCAGTCTTGAGGTCCATCACCAGGGTATCGGCCATTAGTTCTTCTTTCTGACTTCGTTGCTGCGGTTGATGAGGAGTTCGGCGACATGCGGCGTGAGGAACGGCGTGACGTTGCCGCCCAGCATCGCCACTTCCTTCACCGGCTTGGAGGCGATGGAGAGAT
>JAFECN010000159.1 GCA_018242145.1 Pseudomonadota bacterium | reverse complement strand
AAGGGCAAATTTCGACCTCCCCACAAGGGGGAGGTGATGCGATCAGCGACCATATTCGCTACGCGCCCCTTTACGTCCGCTCCAGCGCGGGCGGGGTTTCCACGCCGGCGGGGTCCTGGTGGATGATCACCTCGGCGTGGGGGAAGGCGGCGCAGACCTCGTGCTCCACCTGATCGCTCACCTCGTGGGCGCGCATCAGCGAGATCGCGGGGTCCAGTTCGATGTGGAACTGGATGAAGGTGTTGATGCCGCTCGCCCGCGTGCGCAGGTCGTGCATGTTGCGCACCTCGCCATGCGCCATGACGATGCTGCGCACCTTCGCGCGCGCTTCGTCGGGCAGTTCGCGGTCCATGAGTTGGTCGTAGCTCTGGCGGAAGACGTTCCACGCGCTGAACAGCAGAAACCCAGCAACCAGAACCGCGATGATCGGATCGGCCAACTCCATCTTGAATCCGGCGGCGAGGATCAGCGCGATGATGACGCCGACATTGGTGAGGATGTCGGTGGCGTAGTGCGCGCTGTCCGCGCTCACCGCGAGGGAGCCGGTCTTGCGCACGACATGGCGCTGATAGGCAACCAGCCCCGTCGCGGCGACCAGCGAGACGATCATCACCGCGAGCGCGACGCTGCCCTGCTCCACCGGCTCGGGCGTGATGAAACGGTTGATCGCCTGCACGATCAGGAAGCTGGCGCTGCCCGCGATGAACGCGCCTTGCGCCAGCCCGGCCAGCGGCTCCGCCTTGCCGTGGCCGAAGCGGTGCTCGGCATCGGCGGGGGTGAGCGCGGAGCGAATGGCGATGAGGTTCAGCGTGGAGGAGAAGAGATCGAGCGCGGAATCGGTGAGCGCGGCCAGCACCGACACCGAATGGCTGCCGAAATAGGCCAGCGCCTTGATGACGACGAGAAACACCGACACCGACAGCGACGCGATGGCCGCGGTGCGCATCAGCCGCGCAGGGGCATGATCCGCGGACGCATCCATCACGGGAAAAGCCGCTCCGTCGCCCATGCCGCGTTCGCATCGGCGCGGCGATAGACGAGGCGGTCGTGCAGCCGGAACGGCCGGTCGCGCCAGAACTCATATTCCAGCGGCGTCACGCGGAAGCCGGACCAGTAGGGCGGGCGCGGCACGCTCTTCAGCGCATATTGCGCGGCATATTTGGCGATCTCTTTCTCGAACGCCCAGCGGCCTTCCATCGGGCGCGATTGCTGGCTCGCCCAGGCGCCGATCTGGCTGTCTTTCGCGCGGGTGGCGAAATAGGCGTCGGCCTCCGCATCGCTCACGCGCGCGACGGGGCCGCGGATGCGAATCTGGCGGCGCTGCGTCTTCCAGTGGAACAGCAATGCGATGCGCGGGTTTGCTGTCAGCTCGCGGCCCTTGGCGCTCTCGGTGTTGGTGTAGAACACGAAGCCCTTGGGCGTGGCTTCCTTCAGAAGCACCATGCGGACGTTCGGATTGCCGCTGGCGTCCGCCGTGGCGATGGCCATGGCGTTGGGTTCGTTGGGCTCGGTTTTCTCCGCCTCTTTCAGCCACGCCTCGAACAGCGCGAGAGGATCGTTTTTCGGCGGGATTCCGCCGTCGTCTATGGGTCCGCCGATGTCGCTCATGGCCCCTTCTTATCCGCGGCTCTTTGCGGCGGCAAACCGCTTTGTTAGCCTAGCGCCCATGCGTCCCATTCTCATGCTGGCTGCCGTGCTTTTTGCCACGAGCGCCTCCGCGCAAGACGCGCAGACACCCGCTCCGGCTCCCGCCGCAGCGCCCGACACCGACGCGCCGAAAGCAGACAAGCCCGCATTGCCCCAGCCCCCGATCTTCGTGAAACCCACGCCGCTCAATCAGGAGAAGTTCGATCGCGCCGCCGCGGCCTATGACGCGAAGGACTACGACACGGCCTACAAGCTCTTCACCGAACTGGCCGACGATTACGACGTGGCCGCGATGCGCAACGTGGCGCTGATGACGCGCGACGGGCTGGGCACCGAGAAAGACCCCGATCGCGCCGAGGACATGATGAAGGAAGCCGCAGAGCGCGGGCTTCCCACTGCGCAATACGATCTGGGCGAGATGCTGCTGGACGGCGCGGCCGGGCCGCCGGACCGCAAGGCCGCCCTGCCCTGGTTCGAACTGGCGGCGGCGGCGGGGCATCCGCTGGCGCAATACCGGCTCGGCCAACTCTATGAGGAAGGCGACGTGGTGCCGAAGGATATGAAGGTGGCCGAGTTGCTTTATGCGGCGGCGGCCCGGCATGGCTATGCGCCCGCGCTCGACCGGCTGAAGACGCTGGAGGGCTGGACCACCGTTCCGGCGGAGCTTTACGCGCCGGGCCCGAGCGAAACCGGCACGAACCCGGCGGCGTCCGCCGCGCCCGTGCAACCTGCGGCACCGGCAAAGCCTTAAACGACAGCGTTTATTCCCTATATTGGGGGCGGGCCGCGACTCAGCATTCCCCGGCGGCCGGAGAAATCATGGCAGATCCTTATAAAGTCCTCGGCGTTTCCAAAACCGCGTCCGAAGCGGAGATCAAGAAGGCGTTCCGCGGCCTCGCGAAGAAGTATCACCCCGATACCGCGAAGGGCGCCGATGCCAAGAAGAAGTTTCAGGAAATCTCCAACGCCTATGACGTCGTGGGCGACAAGGAGAAGCGCGCGAAGTTCGACCGCGGCGAGATCGACGAGAACGGCAATCCACGCGGCTTCGATCCCAACATGGGCGGCGGCGGATTTCGCGGCGGCCCCTGGGGCGGAGGCGCTGGCCCGCAGGGCGGCGCGCGCGAGTTCCATTTCGGCTTCGGCGGCGATGAGGCCCAGGCCGGTACGCAGGGCTTCGATGCCGGAGACATCTTCTCGGAACTGTTCGGCGGCGGCGGCCGGCGCGCGCGCAACCAGCCGCGCAAGGGCGAGAGCTACGAGTTCGCCATCACCGTGGGCTTCGAGGATGCCGCGCGCGGGAGCACGCGGCGCATCGTTCTGCCCGACGGGCGCGATCTGGATGTGAAGATTCCCGTGGGCCTGAAAGACGGCCAGCAGATCCGCCTGCGCGGACAAGGCGCGCCCGGCGCGAACAACGGACCGGCAGGCGATGTTCTGCTCACCGTGACGGTGGCGCCGCATCCATACCTCACGCGCGACGGCGACAATCTCAGGATGGAGCTT
>JAFECN010000158.1 GCA_018242145.1 Pseudomonadota bacterium | reverse complement strand
TGTGCTTTCCGCAGCACAATTAGTTGCTTAGATTATTTTCCTAAATTCAGGAAAATTAGCTTGACACCGCAACGCTGCCCCCGTACATTTTTTCCAATTCTCGGACTGCGCCCGGACCGTAGCCGTCGCTGAAAAGCGGCGGTTTTCCTGTGTTTTTGGAGCGCCATTCCCACCACCCGACTTGTCATCCCGGCCAAGCGATGCGCCAGCATCGCGCCGAGCCGGGACCCATCGTGCAAGCGGCGCAATGGGTCCCGGATAGCTTCGCTGCGCTCAGATTCCGGGATGACAGGCTTTGTTTGGAGAAAGAACGACCGGCGGTTTTTCGGTGTTTGGAGCGCCTTTCCCACCACCACCCACCGCTGTCATGGCCCGCAAATGCGGGCCACCCAGTTGGTGTGTGTTTCTCTATCAGAACCTCTCTGCGCCTCTGCGCCTCTGCGGCTCTGTGTGAAAAACTTTTCTCACGCAGACCCGCAGAGGCCCGGAGACGATCACCGACAGAGTCGAGAAGATTTCACCTGGGTGGCCCGCATTTGCGGGCCATGACAGGGTTTGTTTTGGAGAAATTGGAGAAAGATGAAAATGCACAAGCTCTAACGCTGCCCTCGCCCTGACCGGGCGTGGCGACAGGGAGGGACTCTTCTGGGGAAGCCGAGATCGCGCTGTAGCGGGTCGAAGACGCCGAACCGGAACAAGTTCCTCACAATCGCTCCGTTCAAGGTCACGCCCTCATAAAGCTCCAAGCTGTGGCGGAAAAGGTGGAGGGATTCTTCAAATCAAATGCAAAGCACGGGGAAATACCTCCTCCCCCATGACTCGCAATTCAACTACCAGCGCTCGAACCCGCGCGCGAACAATCGCAATATCTGGTTCAACGATGCGCGATTATTTCGAGAACAGGCCCATCAGCATCGGCTGGGCATAAAGCCGCGCCGCGTGCTCGCGGATCGCGTGGTGGTCGATGCGCATGGACGCCGAGGCGTTCAGCGTCGCGTTGAGAAGCTGCGCCGCGATCACCGAGTCGATCGGGCGGATCGAGCCTTCGGCGATGCCGTCGGAGATCATGGCGGAGAAACGGTCGGATACGCGGTTCCACTGGTTCAGCATGTCCTGCCGGATGTTCTCCGGCAGCGCGCTGATCGCGGAGGTGCGCAGCAACGGGCCGCCGTCGGACACCTGAAACTCCACCAGCGCGGCGGCGGCGGAACACAGCTTCTGCCATTGCGTGCCCGGCTCGCGCATCGCCGCCGATTGCAACCGCTTCATGATGTCGAAGCTGCGCTCGAAACAGGCGACGACCAGATCGTCCTTCGCCTCGTTGTGATGATAGAACGAGCCCTTGGTGACGTTGAGCTGCGCGGAGATCTTCTCCACCGACGCGCCGCGATAGCCGTGCTGGTTGATCAGCCGCGTCGCCGCTTTCAGGAAGGTGTCGCGCGCGCGCTCGCGATGGCTCACCGGCGGAAGCTGGATGAACTCCACCAGCGCGGGCGCCCAGCCTTCGTTGTTGCCCGCGTCGATGCCGTTGGCGAGGATATCGTAGAAGCGCTCGCCGATGCGGCCGTAATCCTCGATGTCGTAGCGCGACAGCCAGTTGGACGACCACCAGAGCTGCTCCAGCAGGATATGCGCGCGCGCGTTCGCCTCGGCGCGGTCGAAATCCGCCTCGAACAAGGTGCGCACCTTGCGGAAAAGCTGTTTGTAGGCTTCGCCCACCTGGCTTTGATGCGGCTCCTTCAGCGCGCGGATATCGGCGAAGGCGGCCAGTGGCGCTTCCTCGGCCAGCCGCACGCGGCGGTTCAGGTCCAGATAGAGCCGCAGGAAGCTGTGCAGTCTTTCGCGATTGTCGCGCGCGCCCAGCGCCGCGGTGATGAGATTATCGAACCGCTCGATGCTGGAGAGGAAGCAGGCGACCGCGAGGTCTTCCTTCTTCTTGAAGTAATAGGTGACGGAGGTGGTGATGAGATCCACGCTGGCGGCGACATCGGCCAGCGTCATGCCTTTCACGCCGCGCCGGTTCAGGATGCCGGTGGCGGCGGCGATGATCGCTTCCTTCTTGCGCGCATAGCGGTCGGTGGAAACGGGCTGCGGTGTCTCTGCATCCATGCCCCCAATCTACAGGAGGGCCGGCGCGGTGGGAAATCGCATCAGCGGATGACGCCCATGTCCGTGGATTCCTGCGCCTGCGCCATCTCGGCCGCCAGCGTCCGCAGATTCTCCTCATGCGTCTCGCGCGTGATGGGGAAGAGCGACAGGACGATCACGCCCAGCCCGTAAACGACGGTGATCGTGACGAGATAAACGAGCGCGAAATGATGAACGATAGCGGGGTCCACCTTGCCCGGAATGGCGCCGGTGGGAAACCCGGCGGCCCACAGCAGAATGCCCGACGCGAACAGGCCCAGCCCCGACACCGCCTTGGCCAGAAAGCTGTTGCCGGCGAAGAACAGGCCCTCGTTGCGGCGTCCGGTCTTGAGTTCGCTGTCTTCCACCACGTCGGCGATCATGGCGGTCACGGGAATGGAGGCGCCGATGGTCATCGACCCGGAGAAGACGGCGAAGCCGAGCAATATCCACACCAGATTCGGCATGCCCGCGTGGAAGACGATGCCCAGAAGACCCAGCACCAGCGGCGTGCAACTGATGACGTAGCCGGTGCAGAACAGGATGATCGCGCCCTTCACCTTGCCGAAGATGCGCGAGGCGATGGGGCCGATCAGGAAGGCGATGAACACCGTCACGAATCCGGCCAGCGTCATCACGCCGATCTCCTTGGTGCTGAGCATCCAGAAGAAGGACGAGATGTAATAGTTCAGCGCGAAGACGAGCCCCGTCGCCAGGCTCAGGATCACGATCGCGAGCATCAGGATCAGGAAGGCGCGGTTGTTCAGCGTCGCCAGCATTTCCCGCGCATATTCGCGCAGGCTCATCTTGCGTTCTTCGGGCTTGCGCAGGAAGGGAATGAATTTGTGCGTGCCGAGGGAGGAGATGATGATCGCGGCGAACATCACGATGGCCGACCACAGGCCGTAATGCCCGTATCCGGCTTCGTTTAGCTGCCCGATGGGCTGCTCTTTCGTCGGCACCAGGAACACGAACAGCGCCAGCACCAGCATGCCCAGACCGCCATACCAGCCGAAGAAGATGCGGTAGCTGAGGAACGATGTGCGCTGGTCGTAGTCCGAGGTGAGTTCGGCGACGAGCGCGGAATTGGGAATCTCGAAGAAGGTGATGAAGGTGCGCACGATGACGGCGACCACGATGAGATAGACAAACATCGCGCCCATCGACCAGTGCGGCGGATTCCACAGCAGCAGATAAGACACCGCCACCGGCAGCGCGGCGGCATACATCAACGGGTGCCGCCGCCCCCAGCGCGTGTGCAGATTGTCGGAGACCTGCCCCACGATCGGATCGAGGAAGGCGTCGAACACGAAGGCGATGGCGATGGCGAGGCCGACAAGCTGGGCGGGGATGTGCAGCACCAGATTGTAGAAAGGCAAAAGGATGGTCTGGAAACCGTTGTCCTTCACCCCGAAGGCGATGGAGCCGAGCCCATAGAAGACCTTGGTCCGCGTGCTCTCCATGTCGGCTTTCACCGCCGCGTTTTCGCTCATCCCAACCGATGCCCTTCGATTTTTCCGGCGATGCCCGTTTCGAATGTGGGGTATGTCCCCCGCCCGGTCAAATCGAAAGTATTTGTATTTACTCGCCTTTCGCGCTCCGTTCTGGATAAATGCCGCAGCGCCATAGCGTCCGAATTTCTTTGCTGCGATGCAGCAAAATAGTTTCGCAAGATATGAAGTATGTGCGCTTTTCCGGTCAGCATCATATTCCGGCGACGTCCTTGAAGAGCGACATGCAGATGCAGCGTTTGTCGGTATAACAGGCCGAGATTCGCGGATCGTTATCTTGCCAAACGTCCTTTCATCCATCGGAAAGAGCCTTGCCTTCGCGGCGGCCGGCATGGCGGTCGCCGCCGTGCTTCTTTTCTATGGCGGCTTGGTCGGGCTCAAAATCGCCGAGGGCCTCATCGTCGTTCTGATCCTGGCGGCCTATGCGCTGCGCAACCGGGTTTCGGGCTTCAGCGATCCCAACACCGGCGCATCCGATCCCGGCGAGCTTACGCAGATCGCGCGGGAGGTGCTGGACGATCTGCCCGATCCCGTTCTTTTGGCGGAGACGGACGGGCGGGTGAAACTGGCCAACAAGGCCATGCGCGCGCTGGTCGGCGTCGATATCGAACACAAGAATGTCTCCGCCGTGCTGCGCACGCCTGCCGTGCTCGAAGCGGTGCTGCACACGGCGGCCACGGGCAAGGATGCGTCCCTGGAGTTCATGCAGCACGTTCCGGTGGAGCGGCACTACCGCGCTTTCGTCTCGCGCACCGTGCAGGCGCCGAAGCTCACCGTGCTCGTGCTGCAGGACCTGACGGCGGTGAAGCGGGCGGAGGAAGCGCGCGCGGACTTCATCGCCAATGCCAGCCATGAGCTGCGCACGCCGCTCGCGGCGGTGTCCGGTTTCATCGACACGTTGCGCGGCCATGCGAAGGACGATCCGGAAGCGCGCGAGAAATTCCTCGGCATCATGAGCGACGAGGCCGGCCGCATGCGCCGTCTCATCAACGATCTTCTCTCGCTGACGCGCATCGAGTTGAACGAGCATGTGCCGCCCGGCGGCGCGGTGGATATCGTCGGCATCGTGCGCGATGCCGCCGCCGCGCTGGCGCCTCTGGCGGATGCGGACAAAGTGAACGTTACGATCGACGCGGGCGGAAGCATCCCGGCCGTCACGGGGGATCGCGACGAACTGATCCAGCTTTTCCAGAACCTGATCCAGAACGCGATCAAATATGGAAAACCCGGCGGGCATGTCCGCGTTGGCGTGACCGTGAGCCCGACGGCCGTGCCGGGGCGTCATGGCGCGCCCGCTCTGGTGTCGGTCGCCGTGCAGGACGATGGGGAGGGCATTCCCCGCGAGGCCATTCCGCGCCTGACTGAGCGGTTCTACCGGGTGGACGTGAAGCGCAGCCGGGAACGCGGCGGCACCGGCCTGGGCCTGGCGATCGTCAAGCACATCGTCAATCGCCATCAGGGCCGTTTGCAGATCGAGAGCCAGCCGGGCGAGGGCAGCACCTTCACGGTGCTCCTGCCCGTGTTTGACGCAAAACCGCCCGCAGGCGCCGCCGTCACGGAACTGTTATAATTCTGTCGCATAGAGTTGTCCGTCCGCCGCTAGTCAGACGCGGATGACATGGCGGCGATTCCTGATGAGCGATAACGGCAAGATGACCGACCACACCGTAAAAGCCTTCGGCGACCAGTTGGAATCGCTGTCCAGCGCCGTGGCCCGGATGGGCGGGCTGGCGGAGGCGCAGCTTGCCGATGCGGTGGAAGCCATCGCGCGCCGCGACACCAAGCTTGCGGAAGGCGCCATTGCGGGCGATCCGCGCATCGACGAATTGCAGCAGGAAATCGAGGCCAAGGCGCTGAAGCTGCTGGCGCTGCGCCAGCCCATGGCCGTGGACCTGCGCGACACGCTCGCCGCCATCAAGATCGCCAGCGAACTGGAGCGCATCGGCGACCTCGCCAAGAACATCGCCAAGCGCGCGCTGGTGCTGAACCGCGAGCAGCCGATCCGGCTGACGCAGAGCCTCGCCCGCATGGGCCGCGCGTCGCTGAACCAGTTGAAGCTGGTGCTGGATGCCTATTCCGACCGCGACGCCAAGGGCGCCGAAGCGGTGTGGCGCAACGACGGCGAGATCGACGAGATCTACAACAGCCTGTTCCGCGAGCTTCTGACCTACATGATGGAAGACCCGCGCACGATCAGCCTGTGCACCCATCTTCTGTTCGTCGCCAAGAACATCGAGCGTACGGGCGATCACGCCACCAACATCGCCGAAACCGTTTATCACATGGTCACGGGCGGGCATCTAGCGATGGAGCGCCCGAAATCCGACATCACCAGTTCCACCACCGTGCCGTTCGAGCGGAAACCCTCATGACGTTGAAGCCGACCGTTCTCGTTGCCGAAGACGAAAACGCGCTGGTGACCTTGCTGCGCTATAATCTGGAGCGCGAAGGCTATCGCGTGCTCGATACGCAGGATGGCGAGGAAGCCCTGCTCATCGCGGCTGAGGAAAAGCCCGATGTCATCATTCTGGACTGGATGATGCCGCAGCTTTCCGGCATCGAAGTCTGCCGCCGCCTGCGTCAGCGCCAGGAAACCCGCAACGTGCCGATCCTGATGCTTACCGCGCGCGGCGAGGAAACCGACCGCATCCGCGGGCTGGACACCGGCGCGGACGATTATATCACCAAGCCCTTCTCGATGACGGAGCTTCTGGCCCGCCTGCGCGCCGTGATGCGCCGCATTCGCCCGGGTTTGGCCGAAGACATCATCAGGATCGGCGACATCGAGATGGACCGCGCCGCCCATCGCGTGCGCCGGGGCGGCAAGGACATTCACCTCGGCCCCACCGAGTTCAAGCTGCTCGATCATCTGATCCAGCATCCGGGTCGCGTGTTCTCCAGAGAGCAGTTGCTGGATGCGGTGTGGGGCTCGGACGTCTATGTCGAAGCCCGCACGGTGGACGTGCATGTCGGGCGGCTGCGCAAGGCGCTCAATATGGAGGGCGACCGCGATCCCATCCGCACGGTGCGTTCGGCTGGCTACGCGCTGGATGATGCATTCGTCGCCGCCTAGGGCTTGGACTCAATTGCCATCAACCAAATCAAAACTTGTCATGGCCCACCGCAGAGTGGGCCACCCAGGTGAAGCGCGCTCAATTCTGGAAGATGGAAGCTGCGTCACCTGGGTGGCCCGCTTTTGCGGGCCATGACAATCTGAAATTGAGCACGGACCCTAGAGAAGCTTCACAAGCGGCTTTTCGATGCTTTCCGGCGCGGTGATGGGGGCATAGCGCGCGACCGGGTGGCCGTCGCGCCCGATCAGGAATTTCGTGAAATTCCATTTAATGCGTCCGGTGCCCAGAAGGCCGGGCTGCTCCTGCTTGAGATAAGCGTAGAGGGGGTGCGCCGACGGTCCGTTCACCTCGATCTTGGCGAAGAGCGGGAAAGTGGCGCCGAACACGCTGGCGCAGAACTCGCCGATCTGGGCTTCGCCTTCGGGCTCCTGCGCCCCGAACTGGTTGCAGGGAAATGCCAGCACGGCGAAGCCGCGCTCCTTGTGCTTTGCATAGAGCGATTGCAGCGCTTCGTATTGCGGGGTGAAGCCGCATTTGCTGGCGGTGTTCACGATGAGCAGCACCTGGCCCTGAAAATCGGAGAGCGGTACGTCCTGCCCACGGATATTCGTTGCGGTGAAATCATAGATGCTGGCCATGCCGTCCCTCGGAAAAAACAAAAACCGGAGCGGCATCATCGGACACCGCTCCGGCAGTACGCTACGACCTTGAACGGAGATCAACTCGCCATGCGGCCCTTGTCGCGGCGATGATGGGTCTGCGGCTGATAGGCCTTGCGGGCATGCGCCTCGCAATAGGGCGAACCGGCCTTCGGCTTGTGGCCGCAGAAATGGAACTCGTTTTCGGATGGATCGCCGATGGGCCAGCGGCACATGCGGTCGTTGATGGCCAGCACCGAGACATGCGTGCCGTCTTCCAGCGTGACGGGATCTTCCTCCACCACCGGCGGCTCGGGGATGTGGGTGCGCAGCGCGGGCATGCGCGGGGCCGATGGAACGCGGGGGCGTTCGGTGCGGGTGGGCGTCGCGCGGCCGGCGAGGCCGAGGCGATGCACCTTGCCGATCACCGCGTTACGGGTGACGCCGCCCAAGGCCCGGGCGATCTGGCTGGCCGATAATCCCTCGGTCCAAAGGTTCTTCAGTTGATCGACCCGTTCGTCCGTCCAGCTCATGGCGTGGCTCCCTGCTCCAAGGCACAAGATAGAGTAGCAAGGGGGTTAACGCGCACAAGGCTTGCGGGATGCCTACAAGTCCTTGTCCACAAGATGGGGCGAAACAGATTGTGTGTATCCGGGTTCAACTTTCCTTTTCCCGCAAAGGTTTGCCTTTGCTTTTCCTGTCCCCTCGCGCCACCCCGCCCGAACGGCCGAATCAGGTGCGACATAGGAACATAGTGAGAACAAGTCAAGTGCGAAGGCCGGCATGCCGCTGCCTTGCTTGATTCCTGTAAGACCCGCTCCGATAAGGCTTGCCTCTTCAAAGGATCAAAAGACGTGTCCGAATTCCCGCCGCTGCTTCCCACATTCGCCCGCGCGGATATCGCTTTCACCCATGGCGAAGGCGCGCGCCTCACTGCGGAGAATGGCGATGTCTATCTGGATTTCGGCGCCGGCATCGCGGTGAACGCGCTGGGCCACGCGCATCCGCATCTGGTGAAGGCGCTGACGGAGCAGGCGAACAAGGTCTGGCACGTCTCCAACCTCTATCGCATTCCCGCGCAGGAAGAACTGGCGAAGCGGCTCGTCGCGAACACCTTTGCCGACACCGTGTTCTTCACCAATTCCGGCGTCGAAGCCATCGAATGCGCGATCAAGATCGCGCGCCGTTATCACTTCAAGAAGGGCCATCCCGAGCGCTTCCACATCATCACCTTCGAAGGCGCGTTCCACGGCCGCACGCTCGCGGGCATCGCGGCGGGCGGGCAGGAGAAATATCTCGAAGGCTTCGGCCCCAAAGTGCAGGGCTTCGATCAGGTGCCGTTCGGCGATCTGAAAGCGCTGGACGAAATGATCGGCCCACACACCGCCGCGCTGATGATCGAGCCGATCCAGGGCGAGGGCGGATTGCGTCCCGCCGACGCCGAGTTCCTGCGCGCACTGCGCAAGCGCTGCGACGAGCAGGATATGCTGCTCATCTTCGACGAAGTGCAGACGGGCGTGGGCCGCACCGGAAAATTCTTCGCGCATGAATGGGCGGGCGTGACACCGGACATCATGGCCATCGCCAAGGGCATCGGCGGCGGCTTCCCGCTGGGCGCGTGCCTCTGCACCGCGAAGGCGGCGAGCGGCATCGAGAAAGGCAGCCACGGCACCACCTTCGGCGGCAACCCGCTGGCGATGGCGGTGGGCAACGCGGTGCTGGACGTAGTGCTGGCGCCGGACTTCCTGCCGCGCGTGCAGAAGGTCGCGAACTACGCCAAGCAGCAACTGGGTTCGCTGATCGCCGAATATCCCGATGTGTTCGAGGATGTACGCGGGCAGGGCCTGATGCTGGGCCTGAAGATGAAAGTCCCCAACACCGAATTCCTCGACGCCTTGCGCGCGAAGAAGATGCTCGCGGTCGGCGCAGGTGCGAACGTGATCCGTTTGCTGCCGCCGCTCATCATCACCGAAGACGATGTCCGCGAAGCGGTAAAGCTTCTCGGCGAAACCGCCGCGACGTTCCAGAAGAAAGCGGCAGCGGAATGATTTCTCCGCTCTTCCCATCTTCTCAATTGTCATGGCCCACCGGAGTGTGGGCCACCCAGTTGAAATCCTGTGATGCTATTGAACGGTAAAACGCCGGCGCCATAACTTTTGAACGCAGCGCAGACGTCACCTGGGTGGCCCACACTCCGG
>JAFECN010000157.1 GCA_018242145.1 Pseudomonadota bacterium | reverse complement strand
GGAATGTCGTGGACGTGCCCGACAGCGAATAGAGGCCGAAGAATTCCGTCATCTTCTCCGGCGGCGCAATGCGCGCGAGCATCGTGCGGCTGTTGGCATAACCGGCGGTGATGAGCACGGCGACGAAATTCACGACGATCAGATAGACGATCTCCGGCCAGGTGTTGAAGAACGGCAGGCTGTTGATCGGCGCAGCGTGCACGTCATAAGGGATGAACCAGAAGATGCGGTCCGGCGCGAGCGTGAGCGAGAGAAGCCCCGCAATCGTCGTGCCGCCGATGGAGATGAAGATGGCGCGCTTGGAGCCGAAGCGATTGTCCAGCCAGCCGCCGAAGAAGCCGCCGATCACGGCGAAGATGCTGAGTTCCAATCCATAAAGGATCATCTGGATCGGACCCCAGTGGAAGGTGCTGGCCGCATAAATGCCGCCGAAGGTGAGCACCGCCGTCATGCCGTCGTTGAAGAACAGACGCGCCAGAAGATAGGCGCCGACATTGCGATAATGCCTCAGGCTGCGAATGGTGGAGATCACGCTCTTCACGCCCGCGATGGCCGCGCGGCCCAGCGGCATGTTCGACGACGCGCGATCCGGCGTGAACAGGAACAGCGGAATGGCGAACACCATCAGCCACAGCGCCGAGATGGGACCGGCGAGCCGCTCCGGCTCGTGCGCGGCCTGATCGACGCCGAACAAGGTGTGCGCGGGGATGAATGGCCAATGCACCACGCCCGGCAGCGCGAAGGCGATGAGCATGAACAGCATCAGCACGATGCCGGACCCATTGCCGAGCGAAAGTGCCAGCCCCGAAAGCCCGGCCACGCGCTTGTGCGGCGCGATGGTGGGCAGCAATGCGTTGTGGAAGACGGCCGTGAATTCGAACGAGACATTCGCGATGGCCACCAGCAGGCCGGCGAAGAACAGATGCCACCCCGTGGCGAGCGGGGTGCTGAACCACATCAGGAACGCCGCCGCGATCAGGATGACGGTATAGAGCGCCAGCCACGGTTTGCGGCGGCCGCCCTGATCGGCAATCGCGCCGAGGAACGGCGCCAGAACCGCGATCGCCAATCCGCCATAGGAGGCAATCGCGCCCCACAGCGCCTGCCCCTCCACCGGATCGCCGACGACGAAGCGCGCGAAATAGGGCGCGAAGAGATAGATGGTGACGAGCAGGACGTAAGGATCGCGCGCGCCTTCGAACAGCGCCCAGGAGAATTGCCCCGCGGGGCTGGCGATGCGGTCGCCGGTGGTGGATTTGCCGTCCGGGGCGGTGAACCACGCCGCGAAACCGGCGGCGTCCGCAACCGCATTGGCCGCGGCGTTGCCGCTCAGTTCGCCGCTGGTCGCGTTGTTGGAAGGGGAAGCGTCGTTCTCATTTGAAGACCTCGCCAACGCCTACTCCCCAGATATTATGTTTTTTTATCCAGCCCTCGGTGCCGTCGACCGAGATTTCGCAAGCGTCAGCCTTGCAGGCTTCCAGCTTCGCCACAACACCATGCTGCGCGTAGGCGATGGGTTTGGCGTTCACGCCTGCGCCATCGCGGATCGGCGCGTCGCGTTTTGACGTTACGACAACCGTGCGCCGCCGGGTTGAGATCATCACATTGCTGATCCAGCCGACGGTGCCCTCGCTGTCTTTCACGCGGTACCAGATGTCGTATTTGTGCAGGATCTGCACCGGCAGGCCCTTGCGCCGGTAAATCCACAGCACCCGGTTCTGATAGGATGGCCCCTGCCGCAGATAGACCTTGTCGGCGGCGAGGCTGGCGAATTGCGGGGGTGCTTTCGCCGTACCGGCCCACGCCGGAGAGGCCGCGAGGACGGCAATCGCCAGGGCCAGGGACTTTACGCGCGCGGCAAGAATCATCGATTTTTGTTCTAATCCGCGCCAAAGCTTTGCGAAAGATGCGCCGGACCGCATTTGCTGCAATGCAACCTTCTGGTAAGAGCAAAGACGAGGGGCCGCTTGAGTGCTCCGACCGGAGCCAGGAAATGCCTGCCAACAAGCCGCTCGTGATCGTCACGCGCAGACTTCCCGACGCGATTGAAACGCGGATGAAGGAACTGTTCGACGCGCGCCTGAACCATGAAGACGTGCCGATGACGCAGGCCCAGCTCATCGAGGCCGTGCAGCAGGCCGATGTGCTGGTGCCCACCATCACCGACCGCATCGATTCCAAGGTGATCGTGCGCGCGGGCCCGCAACTGAAGCTGATCGCCAATTTCGGCGCGGGCGTGGACCATATCGACGTGAAGACCGCGCTGGAGCGCGGCATCAGCGTGACGAACACGCCCGGCGTTCTGACCGAAGACACCGCCGACATGACGATGGCGCTGATCCTCGCCGTGCCGCGCCGCTTGGTCGAAGGCGTGGAGCAGCTTCAGCAGGACAAATTCCAGGGCTGGGCGCCAAGCTGGATGCTGGGCAACCGCATCTGGGGCAAGCGGCTGGGCATCGTCGGCATGGGCCGCATCGGACAGGCGGTGGCGCGGCGCGCGAAAGCCTTCGGCCTGCAGATCCATTATCACAACCGCAAACCGGTTTCGAAAACCATCGAACAGGAGCTGGAGGCGACCTATTGGGACAGCCTCGACCAGATGCTGGCGCGCATGGACATCGTGAGCGTGAACTGCCCGCACACGCCGGCGACCTATCACCTGCTCTCCGCACGGCGGCTGAAGATGATGAAGCCCAGCGCCTATATCGTGAACACCGCGCGCGGCGAGGTGATCGACGAGAACGCGCTGACGCGCATGCTGGCGGCGGGCGAGCTTTCGGGCGCGGGTCTCGACGTGTTCGAGCATGAGCCCGCGGTAAACCCGAAACTGCTCAAGCTGAAGAACGTGGTGCTGCTGCCGCATATGGGGTCGGCCACGATCGAAGGGCGCATCGACATGGGCGAGAAGGTCATCGTGAACATCAAGACCTTCGCCGATGGCCATAAGCCGCCGGACCGCGTGATTCCCGCGATGCTTTAGGGTCGCTACGCAATTGGTAAATTGAAATCAGCTTGTCATGGCCCGCAAAAGCGGGCCACCCAGGTGACACAGACTCTTCTTGCGCAAGTTGAGCGCGCTTCACCTGGGTGGCCCACTCTGCGGTGGGCCATGACAAGTTTGGATTTGATGGACGGCAATTGAATCCAGACCCTAAGCCGCGCGCTCGTACACCACGTCGTTCCAGTATTTCGCCTTGTGGCGGCCGGTCTGCACGAAGCCGCGGCGACGCAGTTCGATGCCGATGAGGTAGTTGAAATAGCCATGCGCCACCAGTGCCGCGCCGCCGTCTTTCGTCGCGCGCTTGATGAGGATGTCGGCGGCCGCGCGCGCCCGGCGTTTGGACTTGCGATAGCCCTCGATCTTCGGCGAGAAGCCCGCATACCACATCAGCCGCGAGATGACGGCCCATTTCGTCACCTTCATCTTCAGAAGCGGAATGCGCGGCGCGGCCAGCGGCGATTCGGCGAACAGGGGATCGACGATCATCTCGGCATGGGGCGCGAGGGCTTTCGCGCTCTCTTCGGCGCGCTTTTTGCCGCTGGTGAAGACAGCGCCGATCTCCTCCAGCAGATCGCGCAGCTCGCGCGGCGGGGCATCGGCGGGATCGAGGCCGGCATCCTCGTAATCGTCGATATAGTGGCGGAATTCCCAGTGCCGCGCGACCGGCGCCGTCGCGATTGCCGGGCGGCCATGGCGGATGAGCACGATGCGGAGCGGCCGCGTGCCCGCTTTCGCGCCGGCTGCGGCGGATAGCTCGCTCTTCAGTGCCATGACGGATGTTTGCGGCGCCATCCCGATAATCTACGATCCCCGCGCTCAAAACGCTGCCCCCTGCCGGGGGATTGCACACTTATAACAATGGGATCGGACACGCGGATATGGAACAGGGCAAACTCAAGGGGAAAACCGCCATCGTCACCGGCTCGGCCAGCGGAATCGGCGCGGCTGTGGCATTGGGTCTCGCCCGGCGCGGTGCCGATGTGGTGGTGAACTACTCAAAGAATGAGACGGACGCGAAGGCCGTTGCCGAGCAGATCGTTGCCGCAGGCGCCCGCGCGCTCTGCGTGCAGGGCGATGTGGCGAAGGATGCGGATTGCCAGAAGCTCGCGAAAGCCGCGCTGGATGCGTGGGGCCGCATCGACATTCTGGTGAACAATGCGGGCACCACGAAATTCGCCGCGCACACCGATCTGGCCGCGCTGTCCGCGGAAGATTGGCAAACAATCTATGGCGTGAACGTCATCGGGCCGTTCCAGATGATGCGCGCCTGTCTCGATGCGCTGAAAGCCCATGGCGACGGCGCCGTGGTGAACGTTTCCTCTGTCGCGGGCGTGATGGGCGTGGGCTCCTCCATCGCCTATGCGGCATCGAAAGGCGCGCTGAACACACTGACACTTTCGCTGGCACGCGCCTTCGCGCCGGAGATCCGCGTGAACGCGGTGTGCCCCGGCTATGTGGCGACGCCGTGGTTCAGCGGACGCTTCGGCGACGCGAACGCCGACCGCATCGCGCAACAGCAGGCCGACGCCAATCCCCTGAAGCGCGTGGCCACGGCGGACGACATCGCGGATGCGGTTCTGTTTCTGGCGGGGCCGGAATCGAAGAACGTCTCCGGCGAATTCCTGCTCATCGACAGCGGCATGCACCTCAGCATGACCGGGACCAAACGGTAGCGCCCATCCCGCATCGGGTTGCCCAAAGAGGCAGCGGCTGCACAAAAGCCGCGCAAGTTTATGTTGCATTGCAACAACGGCGGGCGGCATTCCGACGAATCCTACGGTTTCCCTATGCCGGGAGCCTCCGTTCGGCATTGAGCCGCTATCGGATTATTCGCGACGGTGATCCCGGACCAACGGGGACACCAGCATATGAAAAAACTTGTTTCGGGACTGCTTATGGCCGCCGCCTTCGGCATCGGCACCGCCCATGCCGATCCGGTCGCGACGCCCGCGATGGGCGGATCGATCACGAACAATCCTTCGCCGCTTTCCTTCGATTCCGGATTCGGCGCCATCACCGTCACCGGCGCCGTGTCGGGCTTGGCGCAATACCAGAGCAATGCCACGCATCTGGCGGCGGGCGACGGATCGAGCACGCTCGATCTCAGCAATGGCTGGGTCGCCATCCAGAAGAGCAGCGGGCTTGTGCAATTCTATGTTCAGGCGGGCCTCTATTCCTTCCCGACCGTGGGCGCGCCTTACGAGAAATCGGACGATACCGGCCACGACACCTTCGGCTATGTGCCGATCGCCTATCTGAAGCTGCAACTCTCCGACAGTTTCTCCGTGCAGGCGGGCAAGCTGCCGACCTTGGTGGGCGCAGAGTTGCCGACCACGGTGCAGAACATCAATATCGAGCGCGGATTGCTCTGGTTTCAGGAGCCGCTGGTGAGCCGCGGCGTGCAGGTGAACTATGCCAGCGGCGCGTTCTCGCTATCGCTGTCGTGGAATGACGGCGGCTACACCAATGTGTGGAACACGTTCTCCGGCCTCGCTTCCTATTCCTTCGGCGATGCAGGAACGCTGGCGGTCGATGCTTCGATCGCGCCCGCGCGCGATTTCGTGGCGGGTTCGCAGATCTACGACCTGATGTATAGCGTCACCTCCGGCGCGTGGTTCTTCGGGCCCTATCTGCAATACCAGCACTACGACGCCACCAAGGCCGGCGGCGTGACCCTTTCGCCGAGCGCGAGCGATTGGGGCATCGGCGCGCTGGCGAATTACACGATCAGCGACACCTGGAGCCTGGGTCTGCGTGCCGAATACGAGGATTCCTCGGGCAGCGGTTCGGCCTTTATCTATGGGCCGGGCAGCAATGCGTGGTCGTTCACCGCCACGCCGACGTGGAAGAAGGGCATCTTCTTCATCCGCGGCGAGGCGTCCTACACCACCGTCGGCGACTATTTCAAAACGCCAGGCTTCGGTTCCGGCTTCGGCAAAACCGGCACCAAGTCCGACCAGTTCCGGGCGCTGCTGGAGACCGGCATCGTGTTCTAGGCCAGGACCATCTTCGGCTTGGCGGAGAGCCCGCGTCCCTGTGGGTAGGGGGCGCGGGCTTTCGTTTGCGCACACGGCATGGGCGGCAACACCGCCAGCGATCTGTGGCCGGTGGTGTGGATGCAGGATACCATCGCTAAGAAGAGCGCCATCGCAGAGGGAAGAGCCCGATGCCCGTCGAGATGAAGGACGATCAATATCGCGACAGCACCAAGCTGATGGCGCGCATGGTGCTTCACATCAAATATGGGCAGAAGACCACACTCCCGGACCTCGCGGACCTGCTGCGCATCAAACCCGGCGCGCGCATTCTGGACGTCGGCTGCGGCGCCGGATGGTTCTGGACGCGCGCTGCCGCGAAATTTCCGGACGATATTTCCCTCGTCCTCACCGATATTTCTCCCGGCATGGTGGAGGAAGCGTCTTTGCGGGTCAGCGGCATGGGACGGTGGCGCGATGTGTGCGCCGAGGTGGC
>JAFECN010000156.1 GCA_018242145.1 Pseudomonadota bacterium | reverse complement strand
GCCAAGTGGGACCCGGACGGCCATGACATCCCCGATGTTCATGCCGCTCTCGTGGACATGGGCCGCATCGCGGGCATGACTGCGGATCAGGTCGACAAATGCATCGAGGATGTGGGGCAGCAGAAGAAAACCGAGGCCGTCGCCAAGGAAGCGAATGATGTCTACGGCGTGAATGCGACGCCGACGTTTTTTGTGGATGGCCAGCGTGCGCCGTATTTCCGCACCGCCGACGACGTAAAAGCATATCTGGATCAGGTTCTGGCGCAGAAGAAAAAATAGGCCAGCAGTTTTTAGCGATAAGGGCGCGTATCCCGTTGAAGTTCACACGGCTCAGGATTTCCGGTTTCAAGTCTTTCGTGGAGCCCACCGAGCTTCTTTTCGAGCCGGGGCTGACGGCGGTCATCGGCCCGAACGGCTGCGGCAAGTCCAACCTGTTCGACGCGCTGCGCTGGGTGATGGGCGAAACCCGCCCCACCTCCGTCCGCGGCACGGAGATGGACGATGTGATCTTCGCCGGTTCCGCCGCGCGTCCCGCGCGCAATCAGGCGGAAGTCATCCTTCACGTCGACAACACCGACCGCAAAGCCTCGCCGCAATACAACGATTACGATTCGATCGAGATTTCGCGCCGCATCGAGCGCGAGGCCGGCAGCGTCTATCGCATCAACGGCCGCGACGTGCGCCAGCGCGACGTGCAGATCTTCTTCGCCGACGCCTCCTCCGGCGCGGGCTCGACGGCGTTCGTGCGCCAAGGCCAGATCGGCCAGCTCATTTCGCAGAAGCCGCTCGCCCGCCGCGCGATCCTCGAAGAAGCCGCAGGCATTGGCGGCCTGCACCAGCGCCGCCACGAAGCCGAACTTCGTTTGCGCGCCGCCGAAACCAATCTCGGCCGCCTCGATGACGTGATCCGCGAAGTCGAAGCGGGCTTGCAGAACTTGAAGCGTCAGGCGCGGCAGGCGTCGCGCTACCGCAACCTCTCCGGCCATATCCGCAAGGCCGAGGCGCTGGCGCTGCATCTGCGCTGGCTCGCCGCCGAAGCGCAACTCAAGCTCGCCGAGGAAGCGCTGACGAACGCCAACGCTGCGGTGGCCACGTCCGCCGATCAGGTTGCGCAGGCCACCACCATTCAGGCCGATGCCGCCACCGCCGTTCCGCCGCTGCGCCAGCGCGAGGCCGAACGCGCCGCCGCGCTGCACCGCCTCACCGTCGAACGCGAAGCACTTGATGCCGAGGAAGCGCGTGCGCGCGAGGAAGCCCAGCGCATGCGCCAGCGCATCGGCCAGACCGGGCAGGACATCGCGCGCGAGCGCACGCTGGAAGCCGACGCTACCTCCGCGCTGGAACGGCTCTCCACCGAAGCGAACGAACTGGAAGCCGCGCAATCGGGCGCCGAAGCCGAATTGCAGGCCGCGCAAAGCCGCGCTGCCGAACTCAGCGAAGCGCTCGCCGAACGCGAACGCACGCTGGAACGCCTCAACGCCGAACTCGCGCAATGGAACGCGCAGAAGAACGGTCTGGACCGTCAGCGCGAAATGGCCTCGGCGCTGGTCGAAACCACCACGCAGCAACTGACCGAAGCGCAGCAGCGTCTCGACACCGCGATGGCCGATGCCGCCGGCGCGCCGGACGTGCAGGCCGCCGAAGCGGCCACCGAAGCCGCCCGCACCGCCGCGCAGGACCTGCGCGCCGCGTTCGAAGCCGCGCGCACCGCGCTCGAACAGGCCGAAGCCGTCGAAGGCGACGCGCGCAAGCCGCTGCAGGATAGCGAGCGCCGCGTGCAGGAATTGTCCGCCGAAGCGCGCGCACTCTCCAACCTCCTGCGCCCGCAGGGCGACGATCTCTTCCCGCCGCTGGTGGATGCGGTGAAGGTGCAGCCCGGTTACGAAGCCGCCTTTGCCGCCGCGCTTGGCGACGATCTGCAGGCGCCGCTGGACGAAGCCTCGCCGCATCACTGGCGCAATCTCGGCGCGCTCGAAGATGCGCCCGCGCTGCCCGACGGCGTTCAGCCGCTCAGCAATTTCGTGCAGGCGCCCGAAGCGCTGGCCCGCCGTCTCACCACCACCGGCCTCGTCGCGCACGAACAAGGCAAAGAGCTTCAGACGAAACTCAAGATCGGCCAGCGCCTTGTTTCCTCGCGCGGCGATGTGTGGCGCTGGGACGGCTATTCCGCCTCCGCCGAAGCGCAGTCGCAGGCCGCGATCCGTCTGGCGCAGCGCAACCGCCTCGCCGATCTGGAAACCGAAATCGCCTCGGCCAAGGAACAGCAGGCCACGACCTTCGCCGCCTATTCCGCCGCGCGCGACGCCACGCAGGCCGCGCGCGACGCGATGCGCGATGCCGACCGCCAGCAAAGCGACGCCAGCCGCGCGCTGATCGCCGCCCAGGACGACGCCGCGAAAGCCGCGCGCGCCGCCGCCGAGCGCATGTCCAAGCTCGCGTCGCTGGAAGCCGAAATCCGCCGCCTCACGCAAACCCGCGACACCGCGATCGCTTCCGAGGAAGAAGCCGCCGAGGCGCTTGCCGACCTTCCCGATGGCGCCGCGCTGGCGCAGACCGTGGCGCAGGCGCGCGAAGACGCCGCCAATGCGCGCGGACAGGACGCCGAAGCGCGCGGCGCCGTCGAAGGCCTCACCCGCGCGGGCGCGATGCGCGCGCTGCGCCTGGGCAGCATCGGCGAAGAAAAAGCGCGCTGGGATTCCCGCCGCGCCGCCGCAATGTCGCAGATCGAGGAACTCGACCGCCGTCTCGCCGGCATGAACGAAGAACTGGTCACGCTGGAAGCGGTGCCGCAGACGCTGGCCGAAAAGCGCGTGGCGCTGCTCGACGCCATCGGCGAAGCCGACGCCGCGCGCAAGGAAGCCGCCGACCTGCACGCCGAAGCCGAACAGGTTCTCGCCGCCGCCGACAAGGCGCTGAAAGCCGCCGAAGCCGCCGCATCCTCCGCGCGCGAAGAACGCGCCCGGTCGCAGGCGCTGTCGGAATCGGCGGTCGAACGCATCGCGGAGTTGAAGAACCGCATCCAGGACGAACTCAGCGCCGAGCCCGAGCAACTCGCCGCCGAAGCCGAGATCAAGGACGGCGAAGAACTCCCGACACAGGAATATGCCGACAAGCGCGTCGAGAAGCTGAAAGCTGAGCGCGAATCCCTCGGTGGTGTGAACCTGCGCGCGGAAGAAGAAGCGCAGGAGCAGGAAGCCCGCCTCACCGGTCTCACCACCGACCGCGACGATCTCGTCGGCGCCATCGACCGTCTGCGCCGCGGCATCTCTTCGCTCAACAAGGAAGGCCGCGAGCGCCTCATCGAATCCTTCGCCAAGGTGAACGAGAATTTCCAGATGCTCTTCACCAAGCTCTTCCAGGGCGGCGAAGCCAAGCTCACCCTCACCGAGAGCGAAGATCCGCTGGAAGCCGGTTTGGAAATCTTCGCGCGCCCGCCGGGCAAGAAGCTGCAGAACCTCACGCTGCTGTCCGGCGGCGAGCAGGCGCTGACGGCGATGGCGCTGATCTTCGCGGTGTTCATGGTGAACCCGGCGCCGGTCTGCGTGCTGGACGAAGTGGACGCGCCGCTGGACGATTCCAATGTCGAGCGCTTCTGCAACCTGCTGGACGAAATGGTGCGCCTCACCGACACGCGCTTCCTCGTCATCACCCATCACGCACAGACGATGAGCCGCATGCACCGGCTCTTCGGCGTGACGATGGCCGAGCGCGGCGTCAGCCAGCTCGTCTCGGTCTCCCTCGCCGAAGCCGAACAGGTCGTGGCGGCGGAATAACACAACTGTCATCCCCGGCGAGGATCGCTTTTGCGATCCGAGGGAAGGGGACCCAGGTGCTTCAACCATCACGGTTTCGAAAGATGAAGTCCGTACTTCACCTGAGAGACCGTTCTCGTATTCACCACCTGGATCCCCTTCCCGCGCCGCTTCGCGGCTCGCCGGGGATGACAAGCGGCACAGTGCGATTCTCCCTCACCCGACAACATTCTTGCGCGCATTTCGCCGCGCTGCGATTTTCGTCAACAGAACCAACCGCTTACGGCACTTTAACATTCTTGACAGTGCGGGGGTGCGTCCCTATGTTCCGCGCGCCTTCGGGAAGCCGCGAAGGCCCAGCAATTGCGCGCAGTTTTCGCGATCGGGAAGCCCATGAGCGACACCGGACCCGATGACCTGAAGCGCCTGGGAGCGCGGCTCGACGACGCCCAACAGCGATTGGCGCCGCGGAAGACGCAAGCGCCGCCGACGCAGATGGGCATCGCCGTCCGTTTTTCGACGGAACTGGTGGCCGCGCTGCTGGTGGGCGGCGCGATCGGGTGGGGACTGGACTGGCTGTTCGGCTATTTCGGAATCCACACCAAACCGTGGCTTATGATTGCATTCGTCGTGCTTGGGATTGCGGCCGGTATCCGCAACGTCATGCGCGCCGCAACCGAGATCAACGCGCAGATCGCGGCCCAGGGGCCCGCGCCTGCCGCAAGAGACGACGAGGAGAGTTAGCGCCGTGGCGATGCATCCCATGGAGCAATTCGAGGTGAAGCCGCTGATCGAGCACCCGCTCTTTCAGATCGGCGGTCACGACATCTATTTCACCAACCAGTCGCTCTTCATGGTGATCGTGGTGGCCGTGGCCTCGCTGTTCTTCACCCTCGCCATGAGCGGCAAGCGCATGGTTCCGTCGCGCACGCAGTCGATGGCGGAAATCTCCTACGAATTCGTCGCCAACATGATCCACTCGTCGGTGGGCGAAGACGGACTCAAATTCTTCCCCTTCATCTTCACGACGTTCGTT
>JAFECN010000155.1 GCA_018242145.1 Pseudomonadota bacterium | reverse complement strand
GTTTGTGCGTCTTCAGAGATTGCGCCAGCACGACCGCCTGATGGGGCGTCTCATCGTTCGCGCCATAGACGAGCGTGGGGTTGCCCTTCGCCGCCTTGCGCAACGCTGCCACGGCCTGCTTGTTCTGCAAAAGCTCCTTGCGGTATTTGCTGCGGAAGGCGCTCCAGCGGGGCACTTCGTGATGAAACCAGTTGCGCAGTTCGTCCGACGGCGCGACGTCCTTGATCCAGACGTCGATGGCGCTCTTCTTCACGCCGCGCGGCCACAGCCGGTCGACCAGGATGCGCTTGCCGTCGCCGGCTTCGGGCTTCTCGTAAACGCGCTTGATCTTGATGGGCATGGGGTTTCTCCGGCCCGGATGTTCGCGCAGGCGCGCCGCCCCGCGCAAGCGCGCGTTGTCGCAGGCGCAAAAAGAGGTATTCTGGATATTCATTTTAACCGGAGAAGGCGCTAGACTGCGGGCATGGACAATCCCAATCGCAGGCCCATCGACGACCGCATCGACGAAGAGGTGATCCACGCCCTCGTGCACGGCTTCTACGCCAAGGTGCGGAAGGACGAGGCCATCGGGCCCATCTTCAACCGGGCGATCGGCGATCATTGGGACGTGCATCTGGCGAAGATGTGCGATTTCTGGTCGTCGGTGATGCGGATGACCGGGCGTTATCACGGCAATCCGATGATGGCGCACATGCGGCTGAAGATGGTGCGGCCGGAGCATTTCCAGCGCTGGCTGACGCTGTTCGGCGAAACCGCGCGCGAACTGTGCGAGCCCGATGTGGCGGCGCTGTTCATCGGCCGCGCCGAGAACATCGCCAAGAGTTTGCAACTGGGCATGTTCTTCCGCCCCGGCGCGAAACCGGCGGCACAGGCGACGCCGTAGAACAATTTATCCTTCTCACGTCGTCATTGCCCGGCTTGTCCGGGCAACCCCTTTTCCTTTCCGCAAAAAGAAATTGGGTCGCCCGCATAAAGCGGGCGATGACAAGATGGGTTAGGGAATTTCCAGCACCGTCTTGCCCAGCCCCTGTCCCGTCAGCGCAAACTGCATCGCCGCGCGCGCCTCTGCGAAGGAAAACCGTTTTCCGGCGACGGGCGCGAGCCTGCCCTCCGCGATCATCGCCAGCAGTTCGTGAAGCGTCGCATTGTATTCGGCGGTCTGGAAAATCGTGTACTGGCGCACGTCCACGCCGATGAGCGCGGAACCCTTCATCAAGGTGAGATTCGCCGGAAGCGCCGGAATCTTTCCGCCGCCGCCCGCGAAGCCGATGACGAGATGGCGGCCTTTCCACGCCAGCGAACGGAACGCGACTTCGAACAACGGGCCGCACACCGGATCGAACACCACGTCCACCTTGCCGATGGCCTTCAGCCGGTCGCGCCAGCCTTCGGGATTCGTGTCGATGAGATGATCGGCGCCGTGCGCTTTCGCGAAGGCGCGCTTTTCTTCGGTCGAGGCGGCGGCGATCACGTCGGCGCCGAGCAGCTTGGCGATCTGCACCGCGGCAATGCCGACGCCGCCCGCCGCGCCGAACACCAGCACGCGCTCGCCCGCCTTTAGCTGCCCGCGGTCGCGCAAGCCGTAAAGCGCCGTGATGTAATTGATGCGCAGGGTGGCGGCTTCCGCAAAACCGAGCGCGTCCGGAATTTTCATCGTCATGAAGGCGGAGAACAGGCCCTGTTCCGCGAACCCTCCGCCGCCGACACCCATCGCCAGCACGCGGTCGCCGACCTTGAACCCCTTCGCTTCCGGGCCGAGCGCATCCACCACGCCGGCCACTTCGATGCCCGGCACATAGGGCAGCGGCGGCTTCACCTGATAACGGCCCAGCGCCACCAGCGCATCCACATAGCCGACACCGCAGGCTTTGATCGCGATCCGCAACTCGCCGCCGGTGGGCTCCGGCGCCGGAAGATCAACGAGCTTGTAGTCATTAATCGAGTCGAGTGACTGCGCCTGAAAGGCTTTCATGGAGTTCTCCGAACCATGCACCACCATAACCTCCCTCTCCCCTTCCGGGGGAGAGGGTTGGGGTGAGGGGGTGGCGTGGAGCGCGGTGATCGGGGGATTGCATGAACACGGAGCAATGAAAGCAAGGCCCGCGCTCTGCACGCCCCCTCACCCTGCCCTCTCCCCCCCTTGGGGGAGAGGGTGAGAAGAACTACGCCGCCTGTTTCACCGGGGCGAAGCGGCTGTAGAAGGTCTGGCCCTTCTCCGCCATCTCGCGCAGGAGCTTGTTGGGCGTGAAGCGGTCGCCGTATTTCTTCGCGAAATCCTCGCATTGCGCGACGAAGGCCTTGGTGCCCAGCGTGTCGATATAGCTGACCGGCCCGCCGGTGAACGGCGCGAAGCCCCAGCCGAGGATCGCGCCGACATCGGCATCGCGCGGATCGGTGATGACGCCTTCCTCGAAGCAGCGCGCCGCTTCCAGCGCCTGGATGGTGAGGAAGCGATGCTTCATCTCATCCACGCTGGCGTCGGTCTTCCACTTGCCGCCGTTATAGGCGAGCAGTTCCGGCCAGATGCGCAGGCGCTTACCGCTCGCATCGTAGTCATAGAAGCCCTTGCCGTTCTTGCGGCCGAGGCGGCCGTTCTTCTCCACCACCCAGGAGAGGAAATCGAGGCTCGGATCGGGGGCGTTGATGCCCATATCCTTGCGCGTCTGCTGCGTGACCTTCAGCGCGGTGTCGATGCCGACCGAGTCCACCACTTCCAGCGAGCCCATCGGCATGCCGGACATGCGGCCCACATTCTCGATCATAGCCGGGTGGATGCCCTCGCCCAGCATCGCCATGCCTTCGCGCGTGTAGGTGCCGAAGCAGCGCGAGGTGTAGAAGCCGCGTGAGTCGTTCACCACGATGGGCGTCTTCTTGATCTTCTGGACATAGTCCATCGCCACCGCGAGCGCGTGATCGTTGGTCTGCTTGCCGCGGATCACCTCGACAAGGCCCATGCGGTCCACCGGCGAGAAGAAATGCACGCCGATGAACAGCTCCGGCCGGTCGCTCGCTTCCGCAAGCCCCGTGATCGGCAGCGTGGAGGTGTTCGAGCCGAATACCGCGCCTTTCTTCAGAACCGCGCAGGCTTTCTTCGTCGCTTCGGCTTTCACGGCGCGATCCTCGAACACCGCTTCGATGACGAGATCGACATCCTTCAGCGCGCCGAAATCCGCCGTCGGCTTGATGTGCGAGAGCACTTCCGCCTTCTTCTCCGGCGTGGATTTGTTGCGGCTGATCGCCTTGTCCAGAATCCCGGCAACGTGATCGTAACCCGCCTTCGCCTTCTCGTCGGTCGTGTCGATGAGCACCACGTCGATGCCCGCCAACGCCGACACATAGGCGATGCCGCCGCCCATCACGCCCGCGCCGAGCACCCCAACCGTCTTCACATCGGTCTTGGGCTCGGCATGCGGACGGCGCGCGCCCTTGCCCAGATCCTGCATGGAGAGGAACAGCGTGCGGATCATGTTGCGGCTTTCCGGCAAGCTCATGAGCTTGGTGAAATAGCGCGCTTCGATGCGAAGCCCCGCATCGATCGGCACCTGGATGCCTTCATAGACGCAGGACATGATGAAACGCTGCGCCGGGAAGTTGCCATAGGTCTGCTTGCGCAGCATGGAATTGCCCATGGTGAACGTCTGCGAGCCGCCCGGCGTGTAAGGCCCGCCGCCGGGAATGCGGAAATCCTTCTGGTCCCAGGGCTGCACCGACACCGGCGTCGCCTTCATCCAGCGCTTGGCTTCGGCCACCGGATCGGCGGAAACGGTGTGCACCATCTTCAACTCGACGGCCTTCTTCGGATCGACGGACTGCCCCTGCAGAATGAGTGGCAGCGCGGCCTGCGCGCCGATGAGGCGCGGAAGGCGCTGCGTTCCGCCGCCGCCGGGCAGCAAGCCCACTTTCGCTTCCGGCAATCCCAACTGGATGCGCGGATTGTCCTGCACCACGCGATAATGGCAGGCGAGCGTCACTTCCAACCCGCCGCCAAGCGCGAGGCCGTTGATCGCCGCCGCCACCGGCTTGCCGCAGGTTTCCAGTTTGCGGAACGCCTTGTGGAAATTCATCACGCCGCTATAGGCGGAGGCCAGCGCCTCTTCCGGCGACTTCGCGCTGCCCGCGGCCTGCGTGTTGCCTTCCATCTCGTCCAGCGCGGCCCCGGCGCAGAAGCCGGTCTTCTTGCCACTGGTGATGACGAGTC
The DNA here is from genome assembly GCA_018242145.1 of Pseudomonadota bacterium. Taxonomy (GTDB): domain Bacteria; phylum Pseudomonadota; class Alphaproteobacteria; order Micropepsales; family Micropepsaceae; genus Rhizomicrobium. The sequence goes on along the minus strand of JAFECN010000155.1, from coordinate 1,681 downwards.
CCTTGATCGCGGCGTCGCTGGCGACTTTCTCCGCCACCGCGACGAGATCGGCGATGGCCGAACCGGTCAGCACGTTCATCGAACGGTTCGGCACGTCCCAGAAGATGGTGACGATGCCGTCCGCGTCCTGATCCCATTTGAAGTTTTTCAGTTCCATTTTTCGTTCTCCTCTACCCTCCCCTTGAGGGAGGGTCGAAAAATCCACTTCGGATTTTTCGGGGAGGGGGCCGGCTTCGCGGTTCGCGCCATGCCCCCTCCCCGAAATTTGCTGCGCAAATTGTCGGCCCTCCCTCAAGGGGAGGGCGGGTCATTAAACCCGTTCGATGATCGTTGCCGTGCCCATGCCCGCGCCGACGCAGAGCGTGACCAGCGCGGTGTTCAGATCGCGGCGTTCCAGTTCGTCGAGAACCGTGCCCAGGATCATCGCGCCGGTGGCGCCGAGCGGATGGCCCATGGCGATGGCGCCGCCGTTCACATTCAGCTTGTCGTGCGGAATGTTCAGCACCTTCATGTAACGCAGCACCACCGAGGCGAAGGCTTCGTTCAATTCATAAAGATCGATATCGCTGACCTTCATGCCCGCGCGCTTCAGCACCTTCTCGGTAACGTAGGACGGGCCGGTGAGCATGATCATCGGCTCGCTGCCGATGGAGCCGAAGGCGCGGATGCGCGCGCGCGGCTTCAATCCGGCAGCGGCGCCCGCTTCTTTGGTGCCCATCAGCACCGCGGCCGCGCCGTCCACGATGCCCGACGAATTGCCGGCGTGGTGGACATGGTTCAGCTTCTCCACCTGCGGATAACGCTGCTGCGCCACCGCGTCGAAGCCCGCGAAATCGCCAAGCTGCGCGAAGCTGGCGTTGAGGCCCGCCAGTGACTGCATCGTCGCATCCGGGCGCATGTGCTCGTCGTGGTCGAGGATCGTCTGGCCGAGAATATCCTTCACCGGCGTGACCGACTTCTTGAAATAGCCGTTCTTCCACGCATTCGCCGCGCGCTTCTGGCTTTCCACCGCATAGGCGTCCACGTCGTCGCGGCTGAAACCGTCCATCGTGGCGATCAGGTCCGCGCCGATGCCCTGCGGCGAGAAATAGGATTTGAACGCGATGTTGGGATCGACCGACCACGAACCGCCCGACGCGCCCATGCCGACGCGGCTCATGCTTTCCACGCCGCCGCCGATGGTCATGTCCGACTGGCCGCTCATGATCTGGCCCGCCGCCATGTTGCAGGCTTCAAGGCCGCTCGCGCAGAACCGGTTGATCTGCACGCCCGACACGCTGTCCGCATAATCGGCGTTCAGCACCGCGAGGCGCGCGATATCCGCGCCCTGCTCGCCCACCGGATCGACGCAGCCGAACACCACATCGTCCACCATCGCGGTGTCGAGCTTGTTGCGGTCGCGGATGTTCTTCAGCACCTGCGTGCCGAGTTCCAGCGCCGTCACTTCGTGCAGCGCGCCGTCCTTCTTGCCCTTGCCGCGCGGCGTGCGCACGGTGTCGTAGATGAAACAGTCGGTCATTCGTTTTCTCCTAGTTTCCTCCCCCGTTTACGGGGGAGGGGGACCGCGAAGCGGCGGAGGGGGCGATTGCCGCGCAAATTCCCCCTCCGTCTCGCGTCGCTATGCTCGCTCGCCACCTCCCCCGTGACCGGGGGAGGAAAATCCCACACTCCTCGAAATCCG
>JAFECN010000154.1 GCA_018242145.1 Pseudomonadota bacterium | reverse complement strand
GGCCCCGTGGCGATGGACGATGGCTCCGTCATCGTGGTTGAGATCGCGTCCAAGAAGATCACCCGCGTGAAGAAGGACGGCAAGACGCAGACCATCGCGAAGGTGGAAGGCGGGCCGAACGGCTTGGCCATCGGGCCCGACGGCGCGCTCTATGTCTGCAACAACGGCGAGAATTTCACCTACACCAAGCGCATGGGTCTGCTCATTCCCGGTCACGCGCCCAAAGGGCACAAGGGCGGCTGGATCGAGCGGGTGAACATCTCCACCGGCAAGGTCGAGCGGCTCTATGACAAATGCGGCGGCGAGCGGCTGATCGCGCCGAACGACATCGTGTTCGACGAGGTGGGCGGCTTCTGGTTTACCGATCACGGCACGACGACCGACAAATATCGCAGCCACGGCGCGCTCTATTATGCGACGGCGAACGGCAGGAAGATCACGCAGGTGTTGCGCGAGCTGGTGACGCCGAACGGCGTGGGCCTGTCGCCCGACAATCGCACGGTCTATTACGCGGAGACGTTTACGGGCCGTCTTTACAGCCTGCCGCTGCAGGGCCCGGGCAAAGGCAAGAAGGTGGAAGGTTTCACGCCGGGCGCTTTCGTGAACGCTTTCCCGGGTCTCGGTTATTTCGACAGCCTGGGCGTGCAGGCCGATGGCGGGGTGTGCTGCGCCACGATCCTGGCGGGCGGCATCACCACCTTCTGGCCGGGATCGAAGAAAGTGCGCCACACGCCCATCCCCGATCCCTTGGTGACGAACATCTGCTGGGGCGGCAGGAACATGAAGACGGCTTACATCACGTCCTCCGGCACCGGGCGCTTGCTCGCCGCCGATTGGCCCTCCGCCGGCCTACGCCTGAATTACAACGCCTGATATCCGAGGAGAGAATTTCATGCGTGCATTTATCTTGGCCGCGTCGCTTGTCGCGCTCTCGGCCAGCGCCGCGTTCGCGAACGACATGATGGCGCCGTTCTATGGCAACACCGTCATCGCCAAGGGCGGCATGGCGGACACACACAGCTATTACAACGCCGACCACTCCTTCACGATGAAAGCACCGGCCTTCGGCATGGAATGGAAGGGCACCTGGAAGGTGGACGGCACACAGCTTTGCCGCACCTTCGAGAAGACGCCGCCCGGCGTGCGCAATCCGTTGTGCACGCCGTTGGTGGCGCACAAGGTCGGCGACACCTGGACGACGGAGAGGCGCACGGTCACACTGGTGCAGGGCATTCAATAGCTATTTGCCATCTTGAGAGGCGCGCGGCGTTCCTTCCCGCTTGCCGGACGGCAATAGCCGCACCATCCGATAACCCGCGGTTGGGCATTCAGAGCAGCAATGTCCGAATGCCCAATGGCGGCCCCGCCTTGGCCAATCGCCTGTCGAGCGTGCAGAGCGTGGCACCTTCGGTGGCGGCGATGGCCATGTGCAAGGCGTCTCCCGCCCGCAAGCCAAGATTGTGCTGGTCGGCGATGCGGGCGGCCAGTTCGAAACATGTTTCGGTGACCGGCAGAACGCCAAGACTGCGTTCAAGTGCGCGATTGAACTGCGCCAGCGCGTTGGCGCGGTCGGCGGCGCCGATCTGCCGCGTGCGAAGTTTGATGGCCAGCGCGGATGAAAATTCCGTCACCGTCCATTGGCTGATAGACGTGTTTTCCGGCTTCTGCTTTTCCAGCCAGTCCTGAACGCGGGCGGTATGCGCTTCGCGCGTGAAGGCTGCGACGAGAAGCGAGGTATCGAGATATTGAATCAATATCTGTCTTCGTCCCGCATTCGCCGGACGAAGCGTGCCGCAGACACCTTCTGCTTCGGCATGGATGCCGTCAATTTCCGCAGCGCTTCCACGTCGAGCGGCTCTCGCGCGGTTTTCGCCGGGCCGAGCGTTGCGACCGGCTTGCCGCGTTTGGTGATGCAGACGGTTTCGCCGGCGGCGGCCCGCTCGACGAGTTCGCTGAGATGCGCTTTCGCTTCCGCCAAGCTTATATGGCTCATGGCCGGACCCTTCATGACCAACTACCTGGTCATGTAGCACGATTTGCGTCCAACGGCCAATCTCTACGACGCCGGCGGCAGGAGGTCGAACTCGATCGTGACGCGCTGGCCGTCGCCGTCATAGCGGCGCGCGCCGCGCGGCTGCCAGGACGGATGGAGCACGATCATGCCCGAGGAGGGGCGGATCGATTCCGTCTGCCCCGCGCTGCCACCGCCGGGAATGCGGAACGCAAGCTGCGGCGCCACCATCGCGGGCAGGGCCCCGCGCGGATCGGCAAGCTCCACATGGCCGCCAAGGGCCGGATCGTCGGATTTGTTGTAGCCGTCATCCACGAAATAGACGCCGGACCAGAACGCGCCGGGCCGCGCCGCCAGCGCGCGGTATTCGCCGCGCTGGCGCACATGGCCGGAGGCGGCGATCGTCCAGTCGAGACTGATGCGGCCGCCGGCGCGCGTGGCCGTCATGCTGTCGGCGAGTTCGCGCAGCACGCGGAACAGCGTCTGCCCGGCGTTCCCGCCCCAGCTTTCGAGATCGTTCTGCGAACTCCAGCCCTGTTCCTGCGAAACGCCGCCGGCGGCGGAGAAGCGCTGCGTGATGAGCGCGCGCAGATCGACATTCACTTCATTCGCCACCGGAAGGAAATGGATGCACAAGGGCGTGGCGAAGGTGCTTTTCACTTGTGGCTTGGGCGTGGCCATCTTCTTTCCCCGAAACGAAACCTACTCGATCACAATAGTGGGCGCCCGGCGCGAGGGCGCGGCAATCTTCTGCGCAACTTGGCTGGCGATTGCAAGAAAGGCCTGTGCCTCGGCGCCGTTCGGGTGTGACGCAACGACGGGCGTTCCCGCGTCCGACGTTTCGCGAATGAGCGGCACGAGCGGGACTTCGCCCAGAAACGGCGTATTCGTCTTCTGCGCTTCGGCGCGCGCGCCGCCATGGCCGAAGATGTGCGCTTCATGGCCGCAATGGGGGCAGACGAACATGCTCATGTTCTCCACGATGCCGAGCACGGGCACCTGCGTCTTCTCGAACATGGCGATACCCTTGCGGGCGTCTATCAGCGCGATGTCCTGCGGCGTGGACACGATCACCGCCCCTTTCAGCGGAACGCGCTGCGCGATGGTGAGCTGCGCATCGCCGGTGCCGGGCGGCATGTCGATCACCAGCACGTCCAGCGGCGCCCAGGCGACATCGTTCATCATCTGCATCAGCGCGGACTGCACCATCGGGCCGCGCCAGATCATGGGCGAATCCTCGGCGACGAGAAAGCCGATAGACATGGTCTTGATGCCGAATTTTTCGATGGGTTGCAGCTTGTGGCCGTCGGTTTCCGGCTTGTGGGTGATGTGTAGAAGCCGCGGAACCGATGGGCCGTAGATATCCGCATCCAGCAGGCCCACCTTCAGCCCCAGTTTTGCCAGCCCCAAAGCAAGATTGACGGCCACGGTGGATTTGCCCACGCCACCCTTGCCGCTGGCCACCGCGATCACGCTGGCGACGCCTTCGATGCCGGATGTTCGCGGTTGCGGCGGATGGGGATGCGCGTGCTGGCCCTGCGCGCGTTGCGCGCGCGGGTTCTGATACACCGTGCGGGGCGCCGGCGGTTCGTTGTGCGCGGTGAGCACCGCCGTCACTGACAAAATCCCGGGCAGCCCACTCACGGCATCTTCCGCCGCCTTGCGCAAAGGCTCCGAAGCCTCGCCGCGCTCCGGCGCGACTTCCATCGAAAACCCGACATGCCCGTCGCGCAGCACCAGCCCTTGCACGAGGCCCGCTTCGACGATGTTCTTGCCGCTGGCCGGATCGCGCACACCGGAGAGCGCGCTCAAGATATCGTCCCGTGTTACGGCCATCTCGTCCTCATGCCGTGTTGCCGCGCAAATCGCGCGCGGATCGGCTTCGTTGCACCAGTGGGAAGTTGCTCATATAAACGCGGGACGCGCGAAAACCAACCGCGAACGGGTGCGACCCGTTCCTCGAACGCAGTGAAATCATGCCCTGGGGCAATCAGTCAGGCGGAAATAACGCAGGCCCGCGCGGCCCCTGGGGTAGCGGTCCATCGTCGCCGGATGGCGGCGGCAATCGCCCTAACGATCTTGAGGACATGCTGCGCCGCGCATGGGCGTGGGTGCGACAACATTTGCCCAGCGAAGGCTGGACCATCGGCACCATCGCGCTCGTCGCGGTGGGCGCGATCGGGTTGTGGCTTCTGAGCGGACTCTATTTCGTCAGCACGCATGAGCAGGGCGTCGTGCTGCGCTTTGGAAAATTCGTGGCGGTGACGGGACCGGGCCCGAACTATCATCTGCCCTGGCCGATCGAGACGGTGGAGCTTCCCGAAGTCACCACCACGCACCAGATCAACATCGGCTATCAGCAGGTCGGCGAGGGCGACGACGCGCACAACGAAGACGTGCCCGGCGAAAGCCTGATGCTCACCGGCGACGAGAACATCGTGGACGTGAACTTCACGGTCTATTGGGTCATCACCAACGCCGCCGATTATCTGTTCAACGTCGAGAAGCCGGACGATGCGATCAAGGCGGTGGCCGAAAGCGCCATGCGCGAGGTGGTGGGCCAGAACCAGATCGGCCCGATCCTGACCGAAGACCGCGGCCCGGTGGAGAACCAGGTGCGCGAACTGATGCAGAAGACGCTGGCCTCCTATCACATCGGCGTCACCATCACCGGCGTGAAGATGCAGAACGTCGATACGCCCGATCAGGTGCGCGACGCCTATCGCGACGTGCAGGCGGCGCGCGCCGATCAGGAGCGCATGCGCAACGAGGCGGAAGCCTACGCCAACAAGATCATCCCCGAAGCGCGCGGTCAGGCCGCGCAGATCGTCCAGCAGGCCGAAGCCTATCGCCAGAAGGCGATCGCGGAGGCCAGCGGCGAGGCGCGCAGGTTCAGCAGCGTGCTGGCCGAATATCGCAAGGCGCCGGAGATCACGCGCAAGCGCATGTATCTGGAGACGATGAGCCAGATTTATGCCGGCGTGAACAAGGTGATCGTCGATCCGGCCGCGGGCAAGAGCATCATTCCCTATCTGCCGGCGCAGACGCTGGGCAAGGCGCCGCCGGAAACCGTGACGGTCACGGCGCCCGCCGCGGCGGTGTCCGCGGCGCCCGACAGCAACACGCAGGGCACCGACAGCAAGGGAGGCACGCCATGAGCCGCGGGCCTCTCTTCGGCATCGGCATCGCGGCCGTTCTGGTCATCCTCTTCGCGATGTCGTGCTTCTACACCATCAACCAGACCGAACAGGCGGTGCTGCTGCAGTTCGATGCGCCGCGCGAGATCGTGACACAGCCGGGCCTGCACACGAAAATCCCGTGGGTGCAGCGCGTGGAGTATATCGACAAGCGCCTGCTCAATCTGGATGCGCCGGCCGAAGAGGTGATCGCGCAGGACAAGAAGCGCATGGTGGTGGATGCGTTCGCGCGCTGGCGCATCGTCGATCCGCTGCTGTTCTATCAATCGCTTACCAACACCATCATCGCGCAGACGCGGCTGGCGCCGATCCTGAGTTCGGACGTGCGCCAGGTTCTCGGCTCGCATGATTTCACCGTGCTGCTGTCGGGCAAGCGCTCGCAACTGATGCGCGATATTCGCGACAGCATGAACAACGAGACCAAGCAGTTCGGCATTCAGGTGGTGGATGTCCGCATCCGCCACGCCGACCTGCCGCCGCAGAACAGCGCGGCGATCTATGCCCGCATGATTCAGGAGCGCAAACGCGAAGCCTTCCAGTTCCGCGCCGAAGGCTCGGAAATCTCGCAGCGCGTGAAAGCGCGCGCCGAGCGCGAGGTGACCGTGATCACCGCCGACGCCACGCGGCAGGCGGAAATCCTGCGCGGCGAGGGCGATGCCCAGAAGACCAAAATCCTGGCCGACGCCTATGGGCAGGACCCGGACTTCTTCGCCTTCTACCGCTCCATGCAGGCCTATCAGGACGCGCTGGGCGGCAACACCACGACCATGGTCCTGTCGCCCAACAGCGAGTTCTTCCGCTATTTCGGCAGCCCTTCGGCGGGCGGAAAAAAATAGCCGAAACCCCGGCGGACCGGGGGGAATGGGGACGGGGAAGCCACGCCACGACAATATGATCGCGCGGGGGTTGTGCGCCGCCACGCATGATATATTTGCAGGAGAACGCAGCCTTCATGCCGGTTGTTGCGTTTCGGGGTCTGTCATGGGTTTTCGTCCGTTCCGCTTTCTTCGCGCCGTCGTCACTGCTTTTGCCCTTGCCGGGCCGCTTGCGCCTGCCGCCTTCGCGCGGCCCGCGCCGGACAGTTTTGCCGACCTCGCCAACCAGCTTCTGCCGGTGGTGGTGAACATCTCGACCACGCAGACGGTGACGGGCGCCGCGGGCGTGCCCCAGCTTCCCGCCGACCTTCCGCCGGATTCGCCGCTGCGCCAGCTTTTCAAGGACATGGACAAGGGCAAGAACGTGCCGCGCCATGTCACCTCGCTCGGCAGCGGCTTCATCATCGATCCGTCCGGCATCATCGTGACCAACAATCATGTGGTGGAAGACGCCGACGAGATCACCGTCACGCTGAACGACGGCACCACGTTGCCCGCCAAGCTGATCGGCCGCGACGACAAGACCGATCTGGCTTTGCTCAAGGTGGTCGCGAAGAAGCCACTGCCCGCGGCGCATTTCGGCAATTCCAGCAAGGCGCGCGTGGGCGACTGGGTGATGGCCATCGGCAATCCGTTCGGCCTGGGCTCCACCGTGACCACCGGCATCATCTCCGCGCGCAATCGCGATATCGCCGCCGGCCCCTATGACGATTTCATCCAGACCGATGCGCCGATCAATCGCGGCAATTCCGGCGGCCCGCTGTTCGACATGGACGGCAATGTGATCGGGGTGAACTCCGCGATCTTCTCGCCGTCGGGCGGATCGGTGGGCATCGGGTTCGCGATCCCCTCCAACATGGCGCGCGAGGTGATTGGCCAGCTTCAGAAATACGGCGCCACCCGCCGCGGCTGGCTGGGCGTGCGCGTGCAGACGCTGACCAGCGATCTGGCCGAAGGCATGGGCGTTTCCGGCGCGAGCGGCGCGCTGGTGGCGGATGTGACCGACGGCGGACCCGCCGACAAGGCGGGCATCAGGAACGGCGACATCATCACCGCCTTCGACGGCCAGCCGGTGCCCGACAGCCGCGCGCTGCCGCGCGAAGTGGCCGACACGCCGGCGGGCAAGAAGGTCAACATCGATATCATCCGCGGCGGCAAGAAGATGACGCTGCATGCTGTGGTGGCCAAGCTGCAGGACGACGATGACGATGGCGGCAAAACCAAGCCTGCGCCCACGCCGAAGCCGCCCGCGAAGACATCGCCGCTGGGGCTGACGCTCGCCGCGCTCGACGATGCGGCGCGCGCCAAATACAAGCTGCCCAAGGACGCGGCCGGCGTGCTGGTGACCGGCATCGATCCGCTGGGCGCATCGTCCGACAAGAATTTCCGCCCCGGCGACATCATCGTGCAGGTACAGAACCAGTCCGTGCGCACGCCCGACGACGTGAACAAGATCGTCGATGCCAACGCCAAGGCGGGGAAGAAGGTAACGCTGCTGCTGGTAAGCCGCGGCGGTGACCTCACCTACGTCGCCGTGCGCACGGGCGGGGCGGGATGATATTCAAATCACCTCTCCCTTGTGGGGAGGTGATTGCTATTCCACGATCTCGTCGTCGGAATAGCCCTGCAGATAAAGCAGCGATCTCAAATCGCCATAGACTATCGCGGCATCTGCGGCGTCCGACACGATAGGTTTGGCGTGGTAGGCGACGCCCAGTCCGGCATGCTCGATCATTGCCAGATCGTTCGCACCGTCGCCCACGGCCAGCGCATCGGCGGATGAGATTTTCAGGGTTTCGATTTCCTTCTTCAGCGCCGCCAGCTTGGCTTCGCGGCCGAGGATCGGTTCCTTCACCGCGCCGGTCAGGCGCGCGCCGTCGTCCAGAAGCGTGTTGGCCTGGTTGTCGTCGAAGCCCGCGGCCTTGGCGACGCGCTCGGTGAAATAGGTGAAGCCGCCGGAGACGAGGCAAGTACGCGCGCCATGCTTCTTCATGGTGGCGACCAGCGCCTTCGCGCCGGGATTGAGTTTCACGCGTTCGTTATAGGTGCGCTCCAGCGCGGTGAGCGCCAATCCCTTCAGCAAGCCCACGCGCTCGCGCAGTGCGGGCTCGAAGGCGATCTCGCCGTTCATGGCGCGCTCGGTGATGGCGGAAATCTGCGGCTTCAGATGCGCCATGTCGGCCAGTTCGTCCAGGCACTCGCAACCGATGATGGTGGAATCCATGTCGGCCACCAGCAGCTTCTTGCGGCGGTTGGCGGCGGCGATGACGTTCACGTCCACCCCGTCCCCGGCATGGACGAAGCCGCGCGGCAGAATCTCGGCCAGTTCCGGCGAGGCGAGCGTCACCGGAATGTCGCAGGCGCGGTGCGGCGACAGCCACACCGGCGCGCCCACCGTGCCGCTGGATTGGAAGTCGCGCGTGATCTTGCGCACAACGTCCTGAATTCGCGTGACGCCTTCGGCTGCTATAACGCTGACGATCAGAGAGTCGCTCATTGGCGGGAAAGTGTGGGACATGTCCGTTGACGCGGTGCTTATCGCAGGGCCGACCACCAGCGGCAAGTCCGCGCTGGCGCTGGCGCTGGCCGAGGAGATCGACGGCGCGGTGATCAACGCGGATTCGATGCAGGTCTATACCGAAACGCGCATCCTGACGGCGCGGCCCACCGATGAAGACATGTCGCGCGCGCCCCATCTGCTCTACGGCCATGTGAGCGTGAACGAAAGCTATTCCGCCGGGCGCTATCAGGCCGAAGCGGCCCATGCGCTGCGCACCGTGCGCGAGGCCGGCCGCATCCCGATCTTCGCCGGCGGCACCGGGTTGTATTTCGGCGTGCTGACCGATGGGCTCGCCATCGTGCCCGCCATTCCCTCCGGTGTGCGCGAAGCAGCGGAGGCGCGGCGCGAAAAGCTCGGGCCGGACGCTTTTCATGCCGAACTGGCAAAGCGCGATCCGGTGGCGGGCGCGAAGCTTCGGCCCAGCGATACGCAGCGCACCTTGCGCGCCTGGGAAGTGTTCGAGGCGACGGGGCGTCCGCTGTCGGAATGGCAGACGGAGATGAGTGAGCCTTTGCTCGCTCATATGAATGTCGCGCGCGTCGTGATCGCGCCGCCGCGCGATGTGTTGCATCAGCGGATCAATCATCGTTTCGATCAGATGATGCAGGCCGGGGCGATGGAGGAAGCGACGGCCTTGGAAGATCCATCGCCGACCGCGGCCAAGATCCTAGGCCTGCGCGAATTGCGGGCGGCGGCAGAGGGGGCGATACCGCTGGACGACGCGGTGGAGCAGGCCAAAACCCGCACCCGCCAATATGCCAAGCGCCAGATGACCTGGTTCCGACACCGGATGGCGGACTGGACCTGGGTGGAAGCACAAGAATTGAGCAATATTCTTCCGTTATTGATGGACGCAGCAGCGTGAAATTGCTTGACGGGACGAAAAACGCCCCCTAGCGTTCGCGCCTGCAACAAGGACCGGGGCAGATGCACCGCGCAGTCGTACTTATTTGTGGGCCGCTGACAGGGCCGGGCTGACCCCGGATTCCCCTGCTGGCGGCGTTTGGACAAGAGGCGGCAACGCCTCTTTTTCTTTTGTGGATGGACGCAATGGACCGAGATGGAACCGAACTGAAGATGGCCCCGCCCAAAGCGGTTGCGGGCACGCTCGAACTGAGCGGGGCGGAGATCGTTATCCGCGCGCTCAAGGATCAGGGCGTGAAGCATATTTTCGGCTATCCGGGCGGCGCGGTCCTTCCGATCTACGACGCGATCTTCCAGCAGAACGACGTCGAGCATGTGCTCTGCCGCCATGAGCAGGGCGCAACGCATGCCGCCGAAGGCTATGCGCGGGCCACCGGCAAGCCCGGCGTGGTGCTGGTGACAAGCGGCCCCGGCGCGACCAACGCGGTGACGGGCCTGACCGATGCGCTGATGGATTCCATTCCGCTGGTGGTCATCACCGGGCAGGTGGCGTCGCATCTCATCGGCACCGATGCGTTCCAGGAAGCGGATACCGTGGGCATCACCCGCGCCTGCACCAAGCACAACTGGCTGGTGAAGGATGCGAACGATCTTGCGCGCGTCATGCACGAGGCTTTTCAGATTGCGACCACCGGCCGACCGGGCCCGGTGGTGATCGACATTCCGAAAGACGTGCAGTTCAAGAAGGGCGCCTATGCGACGCCCGCGTCGGTGAAGCACCGCACCTTTCGGGTGAAGAGCGATCCCGATCTCGGCCAGATCGTGAAAGCCATCGAACTGATGGCGGCGGCGAAGAAACCGCTGTTCTACACCGGCGGCGGCATCATCAATTCCGGGCCGGTGGCATCGAAGCTGTTGCGCGAACTGGTGGCGCTGACGGGATTTCCGGTGACGTCCACCTTGATGGGGCTTGGCGCGTTCCCCGCATCGTCGCCGGAATGGTTGGGCCTTGTCGGCATGCACGGCACCTATGAAGCCAATCACGCGATGCACGATTGCGACCTGATGATCTGCCTCGGCGCGCGCTTCGACGACCGGGTGACGGGCAAGATCGACCTGTTCTCGCCGGGGTCGAAGAAGATTCATCTGGATATCGACCCGTCGCAGATCAACAAGAATGTGCGGGTGGACGTGCCCATCGTGGCCGATGCCGCCAAGGCGCTGAAGGAAATGCTGCATTTCTGGAAGACGCAGAAGAAGAAGGCGGACGCCGCCGCGCTGAAGGATTGGTGGAAAGAGATCGACCAGTGGCGCGCGAAGAAGTCGCTGGACTACAAGCCGTCGTCCAAGCTCATCAAGCCGCAATATGCGATTGATCGTCTCTATGAACTGACGCGCGGGCGCAATGTGTTCATCACCACCGAAGTCGGCCAGCACCAGATGTGGGCGGCGCAGCGCTTCAAATTCGAGGAGCCGAACCGCTGGATGACCTCCGGTGGCCTCGGTACGATGGGCTATGGATTGCCGGCGGCGGTGGGCGTGCAGATGGCGCATCCCGACGCACTGGTCATCGACATCGCGGGCGAAGCGTCGGTGCAGATGACGATGCAGGAGATGAGCACAGCGGTGCAGTATGACCTGCCGATCAAGATCTTCATCTTGAACAACGAATATATGGGCATGGTGCGCCAGTGGCAGCAGCTTCTGCATGGCGGCCGCTATTCGCATTCCTATTCGGAAGCCTTGCCCGATTTCGTGAAGCTGGCGGAAGCCTATGGCGGCGTGGGCCTGCGCGCGCAGACGCCGGACGAGCTGGATGCGAAGATCCTGGAGATGATCGACAGTCCCAAGCCGGTGCTGTTCGATGTCCGCGTCGATCCGAAAGAGAATTGTTATCCGATGATCCCATCCGGCAAGGCGCATAATGAGATGATCCTGTCAGATGCGATGGAAGAAGAGACTGTGGTCAGCGATGAAGGGAAAATGTTGGTGTGATGAGAAGGCCCCCTTCGTCTCGCTCCGCTCGACACTTCCCCCGTAAACGGGGGAAGAAAAACACCGCGCTTGCTTTTCCTCCCCCGTTTACGGGGGAGGTGCGCCCGAAGGGCGTGGAGGGGGCATTGTGAGAGCGCCGACGGAACGACACACCATCGCGGTGCTGGTGGACAACGAGGCGGGCGTGCTGGCGCGCGTCGTGGGCCTGTTCTCCGGCCGCGGCTACAACATCGAAAGCCTCACGGTGGCCGAAGTGGATCACGCGGCGCACACATCGCGCGTCACCGTCGTCACCAGCGGCACGCCGGAGGTGATCGAGCAGATCGAGGCGCAGTTGCGCCGCCTGGTGCCCGTGCATTCGGTGGTGAACTGGACGACCTCGTCCCCCGGCATCGAGCGCGAGATGGCGCTGGTGAAGGTGGCCGGCACCGGCGACAAGCGCGCCGAGGCCCAGCGCATCAGCACCATCTTCCGCGCCCATATCGTGGACACCACGCACAACAGCTTCGTGTTCGAGATCACCGGCGCGCCGGGCAAGATCGACAATTTCGTGGATCTGATGCGGCCGCTTGGCCTCGTCGATGTGTCGCGCACCGGCGTTGCGGCCATATCGCGCGGTCCCGAGGCGATGTAATGTCCGCGCATGAGCGAAAAATCGGGGCAGCCCACAACCGCGCGCATCGAGGCGTTCAGCGACGGCGTGGTCGCGATCCTCATCACCATCATGATTCTGGAGCTGAAGGTGCCGTTCGCGGTGCTGGAACACAATTCGCTTCCGGAATTGTTGCGCAGCGTCGGACCACCGCTCCTGTCCTATGTGCTGAGCTTCATCGCCATCGCGATCACGCTGCTCAATCATCATTCGTTGATGCGCATCGCGCCGCACGCAACGCCCGGCCTCTATTGGGTGAACGCCTTGCTGCTGTTCTTCATGTCGCTGATTCCGCTGGCGACAAAGGCGCTGGGCGACAACCCGTCCGGCACGCTGGCTGTGGCGTTTTACGGCGTCATCCTCGGCGCGACGTCGGTGGGCTTCACGCTGGTGCATGCCTATGTCGAGACATTGGCGGCCGCCCATGGGCGCGTGAACCCGCGCCGGCGCCGCGACATCTGGATCGACGTCTTGTCCTGCGCCGTCTATTTCCTCGGCGCGGCGCTCGCGTTTGTTTCGGTCTATCTCTCCTTCGCCGCTTATGTCGGGGTGCCGACAATCTATTTCATCCCGAGATACGGCAATCGCTCTGAAACGTGAAAGGTCTGTCATGCGTGTCTATTACGATCGGGATGCCGATCTGAATTTCATCAAGAACAAGAAGGTCGCCGTCATCGGCTTCGGCTCGCAGGGGCATGCCCATGCGCTCAACATGCGCGACTCGGGCGTGAAAGAGGTCGCCATCGCGGCACGGCCCGGCGCCTCCGCCGACAAGGCGGAGAAGGCGGGCTTCAAGGTGATGAGCGTGGCCGATGCCGCCAAATGGGCCGACGTGATGATGATGGTCACGCCGGACGAATTGCAGGCGGACATCTACAAGGACGATCTGGTCAAGAACATGAAGCAGGGCGCGGCGCTTCTGTTCGCGCATGGCTTCAACGTGCATTTCCGCCTGATCGAGCCGCGCAAGGATCTGGACGTGCTGATGGTGGCGCCCAAAGGGCCCGGCCACACGGTGCGCAGCGAATATCAGAAGGGCGGCGGCGTGCCGTGCCTGATCGCCGTGCATCAGGATGCCAGCGGCAACGCGCAGGATCTCGGTCTTGCCTATGCCAGCGCCATCGGAGGCGGCCGCGCGGGCGTGATCGAGACCACGTTCAAGGAAGAATGCGAGACCGATCTCTTCGGCGAGCAGTCTGTGCTGTGCGGCGGGTTGGTCGAACTGATCCGCGCCGGATTCGAAACGCTGGTGGAAGCGGGCTATGCGCCGGAGATGGCCTATTTCGAATGCCTGCACGAAGTGAAGCTGATCGTGGACCTGATCTATGAAGGTGGCATCGCCAACATGAACTACTCGGTGTCCAACACCGCCGAATACGGCGAATACGTCACCGGCCCGCGCATCATCACGCCGGAAACCAAGGCGGAGATGAAGCGCGTGCTGGACGACATCCAGACCGGGAAATTTGCCCGCGACTGGGTGCTGGAGAACAAGGCGGGGCAGGCCAGCTTCAAGGCCACCCGCGCCAAGCACGCCGCGCATCCCATCGAAGATGTGGGGGCCAAGCTGCGCGCCATGATGCCCTGGATCGCGAAAAACAAGCTGGTCGATCAGGCGAAGAACTGATTCCGGCTGCTTGCGTCTCCTTCATCCGTCATGGCCGCACAGAGGTGGCCGTGACGGATGTGTTTTGTACGCGCCGCATCATCGCGCAGCCGCGGGCTCCGCATTGCGATCCACGATCTCGAATCGCGCGTGATCGCCGATATTCTTTTGCGCAAAGTCCCGCGCTTCGTGGATGGACCGGTAGGCGCACATATGCACGAAGGCAAGTTTGCCGTCGGCGCGATAATAACGAATCTCGAAATCAGGCATCCCAACTCCGTTTTTGCATTCCATTAGAAGAACGCATCGCTTGTGGCGCGGAGCGGAACTTTCATTGGCCAAAACGGGGCGGTATGTGGTTGAAATAAGGCGCCGGAATTAACGGAATCGGGCATGAAACTCGGAACGCCGCTGACAGCGAACGCAACGCGCGTGATGCTTCTGGGATCGGGCGAACTCGGCAAGGAAGTCACCATCGAGTTGCAGCGCTTCGGCGTGGAAGTGATCGCGGTGGATCGCTACGCCAACGCGCCTGCCCAGCAGGTGGCGCATCGCGCCCATGTCATCGACATGACGGATGCGAAGGCGCTGCGCGCGCTGGTGGAGCAGGAGCACCCGCATCTGATCGTGCCGGAGATCGAGGCCATCGCCACGGATGAACTGGTGCGGATCGAGAAGGACGGGCTGGCGCGCGTCATCCCCTCGGCGTTCGCAACGCACACCACCATGAACCGCGAGCGCATCCGCGTGCTGGCGGCGGAGGAATTGAAGCTGCCGGTGTCGCCGTTCGCTTTCGCTTCTTCCGAGGCGGAGTTGCAGGCGGCGTGCGACCGCATCGGCTATCCCTGTTTCGTGAAGCCGGTGATGTCGTCGTCCGGCAAGGGCCAGTCGCGGCTGAAGGCGAGTGGCGATGTGCCGAAGGCGTGGAATTACGCGCTGAGTTCCGGCCGCGTGAAATCGGCGCGCGTAATCGTGGAAGGCGAAGTGAAATTCGATTTCGAGATCACACTGCTCACCGTGCGCGCGAAGGACCACACCCATTTCTGCGAGCCCATCGGGCATTTGCAGGCGGACGGTGATTATATCGAGTCCTGGCAGCCGCAGCCGATGAGCGCCATGGCGCTGGAGAAATCCAAAGCCATCGCTGCGAAGGTGACGGAAGCGCTGGGCGGCTGGGGCGTGTTCGGCGTCGAGTTGTTCGTGAAGGGCGATGAGGTCTGGTTCTCCGAACTCAGCCCGCGCCCGCATGACACGGGCCTCGTCACGCTCGCCTCGCAATATCAGAGCGAGTTCGCGCTGCATGCGCGCGCGATATTGGGCCTGCCGGTCTCCACGGAAATGAAATCGCCCGGCGCGTCCGCCGTGATCTATGGCGGCATGGACAAGAAGGGCATCGGCTTCGAAGGCGTGGCCGATGCGCTGGCCGATCCGCAGGTGGAATTGCGCCTGTTCGGCAAGCCGGAAAGCTATGTGAAGCGCCGCATGGGCGTAGCGTTGGCGCGCGGCACGACGATCGACGAGGCAAGGACGCGCGCGAAGAAAGCGGCAAGTCTGGTTCGCCCGGTTTCCTTGGATTAAGTGCGCGTCACCACGACATGCAGCGCGTTGTCCGACGCGACGTGGCGCGTGATGCGATAGCCGAGCGCGGGCAAGTTCAATCCGGCCAGCAGATTTTCGCCGCTGCCCATCAGCATGGGCGCGAAGGCGAGGTGCAATTCATCCAGCAGCTTCGCTTCCAGATATTGACGGATGGTCGAAGCGCCGCCGCCGACGCGCACATCCTTGCCGCCCGCCGCGTCCTTCGCGCGTGACAGCGCCTCCCGGATTCCGCCGGTGACGAAATGGAACGTCGTGCCGCCCTTCATCGGCAAGTCCTTGCGCGGATGATGGGTGAGCACGAAGACCGGCACATGATAGGGCGGCTCGTCGCCCCACCAGCCATTCCAGCTTTCATCGCCCCAATCGCCGCGGATGGGCCCGAACATGTTGCGGCCCAGAATCCACGCGCCGATGTTGTCAAAACCGGCTTTCGCGAAGTCATCGTCGATGCCGGTGGTGCCGCCGTCCTGTCCGGTCATCTCGCGAAAGGTGCGCGTGGGGAAAAACCACTCGTGAAGGGCATGGCCGCCCACGCCCATCGGGTTCTCGAGGCTTTGATCGGGACCGCAACCGAAACCGTCAAGCGAAATGCCATAGGCGCGCACGCACAATCTGGACATCGTTCGTCCTCCCTTGCGGGCGCGATCCTACTTATCGCGACGTGGAAGAGAAGCCACTAATGCGTGATCTTTGCGTCGAGCCAATCCGCCGTTTCTTCCGGCGTGCGTTTGTCGGTCTGGCGGTCCACCATCAGGTTGGCCTGCTGCATCGTTTTCAGGGCGATGGCGCCGATCAGTGGCTTCAGCGCGGCGATCAATTTCTGATCATGCGCGTGTTTCGCGGAGATCAGCACCACGGCGTCGTAAGGCGGCAGCGCGTTCTTCGGATCGGTGAGAAGCTTCAGATCGTATTGCGCGATGCGGCCGTCGCTGGAGAAGGCGGTGATGGCGTCCACGTCGCCGCTTGCCACCGCGCGATAGAGGAAGTCGGACTGGTATTGCCGCTGCTTCGCGAAATGGAATCCATAGGCTCTCGTCACCGCGCGCCATTCGGGGCGGGAAAAGATCTCGTAGTCGCCGCCGATGGTCATGCTGCCAGCATGCGCGGCGAGGTCGGCGAGGGTGTCGATGTGCAAGGTGTCGGCCCGCGGCCGCCGCATGGCGATGGCGTAAGCGTTCTCGAATCCCAGGCTGCCGAGCGTGAGGATGCCGTATTTCTTTCGCAGATAATCGGTCATCTGCTGCAGCACGGCGGCGCGGCCCGGCTGGTCGGTGCGCTTCATCTCGTTCGCCCAGATCGTGCCGGTGTAATCGACATAGGCGTCGATGTCGCCGTTCACCAGCGCGTGGAACGCCACAATCGAGCCCAGCCCGTCGCGCCGCGCGGTGGCGAAGCCAGCCGCCCGCAGGCGCTTCTCCATCAGCGAACCCAGGATGTATTGCTCGTCGAAACTTTTGGTGCCGATGGTGATGGTGTCGCGTGCCTGTCCGAACAGGGGAAACAGGCTGATGCCGACGACGATGACAATCCCGGCGAACGCGCCCCACAGCCGCGCGTTCGAGCGCAAGGCGAAGCCGGTTTCGGCCAATGCCAGCAGTCGGTCGATCACCAGCGCCAGCAGCGCCGCCGCGACGCAGCCGAACAGCACCAGCACCCAGTTCTCTGTCTGCAGGCCGGTGAAGATGTAGTTGCCCAGGCTCGTTTGCCCGATGGGTGTGGAGAGCGTCGCGGTGCCGATCACCCACACCGCCGCGGTGCGGATGCCCGCCATGATGACGGGCGCCGCCAGCGGCAACTCGACAAGGCGCAGCGATTGGGATGGCGTCATGCCCGTGGCGCGCGCGGCGCGGATGATGGCCGGATCGAGGCCGGTCAGGCCGACAATCGTGTTCCGCAGAACCGGCAGCATCGAATAGAGCGTCAGCGCTAGCAGGGCGGGCAGAAAGCCCAGTGCGCGGAAGCTGAAGCCGAACGCATTGGCGGTGAACGCCGAAGCGATGATGAGCAACGGATAGAAGAGCGCCAGCAAAGCAAGACCCGGGATCGTTTGCACAACGCTCGCCACCGCCAGCAGCGGGCCGCGCAGCCATGCGGCGCGATAGGCCGCGATGGCGAGCGGAAGGCTGATGAGAAGCCCCAGCAGGATAGCGGAGACGCTCAAGAGAACATGCTGCCCCAGATAATCGGGCAAATGCTCCAGCGCGGCGGCGAACAGGCTGTTCATGCGCTCTGCATCGCCTTGGCCAGCGTCTCAGCGCGGCGGCGGGGAATTTCGATCATGCGGCGCACGAAAGCGTTCGCCGGATGCGCGGCAAGTTCTTTGGGCGTCGTGGCCTGCAGCATCTCACCGTCGCGCATCACCGCGATGCGGTCGGCCAGCAGGAAGGCTTCCGTCATGTCGTGCGTGACCAGAATGGTGGTCAGGCCCAGCTTGTCGTGAATGGTGCGATAATCCGTTGCCAGTTCGTCGCGGATGAGCG
>JAFECN010000153.1 GCA_018242145.1 Pseudomonadota bacterium | reverse complement strand
TGAAGCGCTGGTGGACGAGCATGAGAAAGGCGCGGAGTTTTCCTTAAAACGCGCCGATGGCGAAACCGTCGCCTACAAGATCTTCGTCTGAGGCGCGCGATGGACCGTCAGGATCAGAACACCGGCCTTCTGGAATCGGTCGGCAATTTCATCGCCCGCAAGGGCCGCCGCGTCTGGCCGCTCACCGTCACGGCGAAGGAGACGATCGCGCCGCGCATGATGCGCGTGTCGTTCCGCGGCCCCGATCTGGACGAATTGCCATGGCTGCGCGGGCAGGATGTGGTGCTGGAAATCCCCACCGCCACGGGCCTTTCGCGCCGCCACTACACCATCCGCGCGCACGATGCGGCGGCGAAGACGCTCGCCATCGACTTCGTTCTGCATGGCGAAGGCGCATCCGGCCCTTGGCTGGACGCGCTCAAGCCCGGCGACCGCGTCGATGCCGTCGGCCCGCGCGGCCACACTTATGTGCGCGCCGCCGATTGGCATCTCTTCACCGGCGACGAAACCTGCATCCCCGGCATCTTCGCCATGATCGAAGGCCTGCCGGACGACACGCTGGTGCATGCTTTCATCGAGATCGGCGACGAAGCCGACAAGCTGCCGCTCGTCGCGAAAGCCGATGTCCGGCTGCACTGGATTTCGCGGGGCGGCGCGCAGGCGGGCCCGAACGATCGGGTCTATAATGCCGTCGAGCAGTTTGTTTTCCCCGAAGGCGAAGGCTTTGCCTACACCATCGGCGAAACGAGCACTGTGCGAAAGCTGCGCCACCGCCTGCTGGATCGCGGCTTTCCGCGGGGCCGCATCGCGGCGGAAGGCTATTGGCGCCCCGGCCGCGTCGGCGGCCACGACCACGTCTGACGGAGAGCGGCATGCGCATCGTCGAATGTCCTTCGCCCAATCACGACGAGCGGCCCAAGGGCGCGCCCATCGACATGCTGGTGCTGCATTACACCGGCATGAAGACGGGCGAGGAAGCGCTGGCGCGGCTCTGCGATCCCAAAGCGAAGGTGAGCGCGCATTACACCATCGACCGCGACGGCCGCATCTACCGCCATGTGCCGGAAGAACGCCGCGCCTGGCATGCCGGCGTGTCCTACTGGGCGGGCGAGCGCAATGTGAACGCGCGCTCCATCGGCATCGAGATCGTCAATCCCGGCCATGAATTCGGCTATGTGCCGTTCACCGATCCGCAGATCGCCGCGCTGATCGACCTGTCGCGCGGAATCTTCGAACGGCATGCGATCCCGCCCGCGCGCGTCGTCGCCCACAGCGACGTGGCGCCCGCGCGCAAGGAAGATCCCGGCGAGTTGTTTCCGTGGAAATGCCTCTCCGAATACGGCATCGGCCTGTGGCCCGATACGCGGCCGCCGAAATGCGGCGGCGCCGTGCCGGCCATATCGGCGCAGGACGCCGCCGCATCGCTGGCGCGCTTCGGCTATGGCGTCCCGCCGGAGGTGGACGTGCCGCTGGAAAAAGTCATCGCCGCCTTCCAGCGCCACTACCGCCCCGCCAGGCTCGACGGCACATGGGACGAGGAGTGCGGGCGCATCCTCGCGGCGCTTCTGGAAAAAGCGCAAGCGGCTTCGGCGCTGACCGCCTAGCGGATATTTCCCGCGGAGCCGCGTGAAAATATCCGCTATGCAAACCCGCCGGTGGTCCGCCATGCGCGTGTCGGCTAGCTTTGCCGCTCAGCAGAGGTCGAGATGAAAACCATCGGCATGATCGGCGGCATGAGCTGGGAAAGCTCGTCGGTCTATTACCAGCTCATCAATCGCGAGATTCAGAAACGTCTTGGCGGCGTCCATTCCGCGAAGTCGCTGATGCATTCGGTCGATTTCGGCGAGATGGAGAAGCTGCAAAGCGCCGGCCGCTGGCGCGAAGCCGGCGAGGAGCTTGCGGCCATCTGCCGTTCGCTGGCCGGCGGCGGCGCGGATTTCGTCATGCTCTGCTGCAACACCATGCATCTGGTGTTCGACGCGATGGAAAAATCGGGCGTGCCGCTGCTGCACATCGCCGATCCGCTCGGCGAAGCGATCAAGCGCGATGGATTTCACACTGTCGGCCTCATCGGCACGCGCTACACGATGGAAGAGGGCGGCGTGATCTCAGACCGGCTCGCGCAGAAATTCGGCCTCGAGGTTCTGACGCCGGACGAAGCGGACCGCACCGCGCTCCAGCGCATCATCTATGAAGAGCTATGCCGTGGCGACTTCAACGACGCATCCCGCGCCGTCTGCTCCGCGATCATGGAGAAGCTGGTGCGCCGTGGCGCGCAAGGCGTCATTCTCGGCTGCACCGAATTTCCGATTTTGCTGAAAGCCGAACACGCGAGCGTCCCGCTCTACGATACTGCCACGCTGCACGCGCTCTCGGCTGTCGATCTCGCCCTGTCCTGAGATCAATCCGTTTCCGTTCTCAGGCGTGCGGGCGATGCTCGGTATGGCCGCCATCGCGGCTGCTGCTCTTGTGGCTGCGATGCTCCGGCTCCTGGTGCGTCGCGCGCAGCCCGGCAAGGCCATCGCGGTCCACATTGCGCTGCCAGCCCAGATATTCTTCCACCGTCAACGCATAACGCTCGCAGGCGTCTTCGAGCGACAGCAATCCGCCGCGCACCGCCGCCACCACTTCCGCCTTGCGGCGCGGCACCCAGCGCTGCGTATCCGGCGCCGGCAGATCGGCGAGCGTAAGCCACTTTCCGTTGGGCCCCATCACAGCCGCTTCGTCGTTGTTGTT
>JAFECN010000152.1 GCA_018242145.1 Pseudomonadota bacterium | reverse complement strand
GAAGGCGATGCGGACTGGCGCGCCATGAACCTGCACGCGGTCGCCGGGGCCAATCGGGATGTCGCCGTCGAGGGCGAGGTGCGCATGAAAATGGTCGTGAGTCTGCTCGATCTCGATGGTGCACGGCATCTCGATCGTGCGGCTCATGCGTGTTTCCCCGGCAGGAAGCGCAGGAATACGGCCTTGTTGCCCGCGCCAAACTCGCCGACATCGACATATTTGCCGGTGATGCTGTCTTGCACGGTGATGTGGTTGTCGGACCACTGCACGATCTGAAATACCGGCGGCGCGCGCAGGTCGCGCTTGACGCGCTCGAAGTTGAGGCTGTTCAGCACGGCGCGCACGAAGCCGTCGCTCGCGCGCAACTGGGGAAGCTCGCGGCCGGTGATCGCATCGAACACGCGCACATGCCCCCCATAGGCATTCACGCCGTCGCCCTGGTCGATGAAACGCAGCTCGCGGGACGCGATGGGCGTCCCGCTGTCGATGGGCGCTGCATAGGCGGCCGGATGGAAGTGTTTGTTCAGTTGGATCGCGCCGACACCCACCACGGTTATCACCATAAGCAGGCCCGCGCCCAACAAAGCGGCGGTGGGCAATGGCCGTTCGTCCAAGGAACTCAAGGGCTTGCTCCCATCTGTCCGGACATCGCCTCTGTCCGGCACCGTGGGTGTAATGTATTATTGACAGTTTTGATATGTCAACAAATTTGGACGACCAAAAATGGTTGATTTCGGCGGGTTTTCGCGCTTTTGGGGAGTGGTCTTCCGGGGAAAATTGTCCCCGGCGCGCTGTGGCCGCCGGGGATGTTCGTCAGGCCGCGTTTGCGTGCGCCATGTCCGGGTGAAGGGCGTTGCCGGGCTTGGGAGATTCGGCGCTGGAAACCCGCACGGCGCCGCTCGGCAGGGCGGCGACCAGAGCCTGGCTGAGGATTTCCGCCACCCGCCGGGCATGCGGAACACCACGCAGCATCGGCTCGGGACGGGTGAAGCGCCAGGGACGCACATGCGGCCAAAAGTTCGAATAGGCCATGCGGTCGTCGCCGGTCAGTGACAGCGGGATATCCCCGGTGCCGTCGGCATGTTCCGCAAGCCCGCCCGATCCGATCAACTTGAACGGTATGTTGATCGCCGTCGGCAATGCCATGCCGATACGCATCACAACCCGCTTGTTTGTGATCGTATAGACCGAGGTCCGCGCGCTGAGATAGGCCAGCAGGGACAGCAGGCCCAGCCCGATCAGCGCGATCGGAAGCAGGGAGAGTGCCGACAGAACGGATGCGACCATGCCCTGATCCCAATGCACGCTGCCGCGCCACAACATCAGCACCGCGAAATAGAATGCGACGGCGCGGATATGAAACACGGTCTTGGCGAGAGACCACCATTGCGGAGCGCCCTGCCAGAGGATGTGCTCGCCCGCCGGCAACGCTTCCGGCAGGCCGCGGATCGGTTCGACCGCGTAATCGTCGTGATCCTGGCTCACAGCAAGGGCTCCTGACGCGCCGGTACCGCGTAGAGGAAGCCGCCGCCGTAATACGCGACGACGCGCTCCTCTTCATAGAACGTCACCTGATCGGGATTGGCGATCTTCGGCACGGACGCGAACTGCGCCGCCGTGATCGCGTCCACGACAACGTGGCGGCGCGATTTGTTGATCTTGGACATGGTGATCGGCAACAGGACGCTCTGGCCGCTGCCATCCAGCGCAACTTCCAGATAGCGAATCTGCCATTCGGCGCGATCGACCCAGATGTCCTTGACCGTGCCCGCCATGCCGCGATCCGCGCCCACCACCATCATGCCGCGCGGATCGGCTTCGCCGTTCGGCAGGTAGAAATCCTTGGCGACACGCATCGGCACGATCTTCGGCGCGCCATGCGCGGTCATGTCGGGGACCTTGGCGCGTTCGGCATAGGCCGCGGGGCCGACGCCATCGACCATCGGATTGCCGGTCGGGATCAGGGGAGAGCCCGGCGTCACGCTGCGGCGCGCGGCGATGGGGCGGCGATCGCGATTCTTGTTCGGCACCGTGAAGCTGCCGCCGCCCGGAAGGTTGAACGTCTTTGCCGGCGCGGTGAACAGAAGACCGCCCGCGGTGCGAAGGCGGCCGCTGCCGTCTTCTTCGAGGGGGTATCCCTCCCGCCGGTCTTCGCGGCGCAGATAAAGAACGAGACCCAGGAAAAATATGAAAAACAGGATGATCGAGACCAGTGCGAAATCGACCCCGGATGTGGATGCTGACAGCATGGTATTCCTCCGCGCGAAATTCTCAGGTTGAGCCGTGCGCCAATCCGAGGTCATCGGACGGAACAAGTCGGTTTTCGGGTGTGTGCCGCGCCAGCGGACCGATTGCGATCAGGCTGGCAAACAGCAGGATGATTTCGATGTAATAGACCGTGCCGTAGCCTGTTGCGTGGCTGACCAGCGCCGCGCCCAGATGGCCGTGCAGCGCCAGGCTCGACACGATATCCCGGATGATGCCGGCAAGGCCGATGGCGATGCCGGCGCCCGTCGCCTGCACCGCGCCCCATGCGCCGAGGGCGAGGCCGTTGCGTTCGCCCGAGTCGAGACCCATTGCTGCCGTCAGGGTGCCCACCGAGAACGTGCCCATGCCGAAGCCAATGAGGAACGCGCCGATGCGAAACAGCGTCGGGGACCCGAGCGGCGCGGCCAGCAGAACGAAGGTGAAGGCGGGCAGGCCGACGAGAATGCCGTAGGCGGCGAGGCGGCAGGCATCCTGACCGCGGACCAGCGCGCGCGCGGCCAGCGCGAAAGCGAGCAGCGATCCGATCGCCATCAGTGCCGTCAGCAACGTGGTTTGCGACACGGCGAGGTGCAGAATCTCTCCGCCATACGGTTCCAGCAGCGTGTCCTGCATGGCGAAGGCCACGGTGCCGAGGCCAACGGCGACAAGAAACCGCCGCGCATTCGGAATCGACGAGAACTTCCACCACGAACGCAGAAAGTCCGGCTCTTCCTCCGGAACCTGGGATGTCAGCGCTGGATTGCGCGCTTCCTGCTTCCACAGCGCAATGACATTCAACACCATTGTCAGCGCAGCCGCGCCTTGCACCACCTGAATGAGACGCATTGGGGTGAAGCCGGTGAGCAGATAGCCGAAGGCCACGCCGCTCACGACCATGCCCAGCAGCAGCATCGTGTACATCAGGGCGACGATGCGCGGGCGGTTCTCGTCGGTCGCAAGGTCTGTGGCGAGGGCGAGGCCCGCCGTCTGCGCCGTCTGCATCCCCGCACCGATCAGAAGAAAGGCGAGCGCGGCGGCAACCTGTCCCACGAAAACAGGCGCGTGATTGTCGCCGGAAAGAACGAGCAGCGCGAACGGCATGAAGGCGAGGCCGCCGAACTGCAGCAGGGTGCCGAACCACATATACGGCACGCGGCGCCAGCCGAGCACGGAGCGGTGCGTATCCGATTTGAATCCGATCAGCGCGCGGAACGGCGCGAAGATCAGCGGCAGGCCGATCATCAGCGAGACAAGCGTGGTCGATACGCCAAGCTCCACGATCATCACACGGTTCAGCGTGCCGATGGTCAGCGTGATCGCCATGCCCACCGTGACCTGAAACAGCGACAGGCGCAGCAAGCGGCTCAGCGGAACCTCCGCCGTGCCCGCATCCGCGAAGGGCAGGAAGTTCGTGCTGATCCGAGTCCACATCTTGTCGCGCAGGGCTGTCAGTTCACGCATTGGCGCACCAGTTCCAGGGCTTGGGATTTGTAGAAGGCGGTGTTCACGCGCATCGTGCGGGCGACACGCCACTTGGCGAGGCGCGGCTCCCCAGCGATGCCGTTCAGCAACTTCGTCATGCCGACCGGCACGATGGCGGGTGCGCGGTCGCCGCGCGGAAACAGGCGGCCCGCCAGACGCATCAGAACGAGCGCGGGCGTGGCGGGGGCGACGGTGAAGACG
>JAFECN010000151.1 GCA_018242145.1 Pseudomonadota bacterium | reverse complement strand
GGCCGAATCGGGCCCCGGTCAAGCGCTCAGGGCGCGGGCGTGGCGACAGGCGTCGCGGCGGTGAAATAGAGCTTCTGTTCCCGGTAGGCGATGTAGAAATGAAGCTGCCGTAATATGTCCATCCCCAGAACGAGCCGCGCGTTGCGGAAGTCGAGCGCGCCGCTGTAGCCGGAGTCCATGGCCTGCGCCAGCCGTTTGCGCGCCACCGGGTCGGGCACGATCGTGATGCGCGGGTTCTTGATCGCCAGATCGCCGGAAACGAGCGACGTAAAGCGCATGCGATAGGTCGTGTCGTTGCCGTCGCCGGAGATGCGCTCGACCGCGGGCGCGCGCGGATCGAAATCGAATATCCGCCGCGCCATCTCGACCGTGATGGTGGAATGCGCCGCGCCGGTGTCCAGCAGCGCGGTCACGTCGTGGCCGTCCAGCGTCATGGCGAGTTCTATCGCGCCGTTGGTGCGTACCTGGATCGGAAGGTCGGCGAAGGTGGGCGCCCAATAGACCACTTTGCCTTCGCAATGATCGGGCGAGAACAGATTGACCTTCGCCGCGGCGGGATCGACCTCGACATCGAAATTCCGCAGCACGTTGCTGCCCAGGATGCCTTTCATGCCCAGCGCGTGGCTGTCGTCGAAGCGGGCGAGCAGGAACGGCATGTTCTCGAAATGCGATGCGCCGATGGCCAGCATGGGGAGCTTCACGAAATGATCGAGCTGCGTGCCGTCCGCGAGATAGAAGTCCGGCGCGTTGAACTGGACCATGCTCAGGAACGGCGCGCCCGGCACGTTGAAGATGGGCGGCGGCGTGGCGATCTTCATCGGTGTCAGCTTCTGCGTCTGCATCACCGACACGTCGATCACGCCGCGTTCGGCGCCGGTGTCGAGCAGCATCGCCAGCTTTTGACCGCCCGCGGCAACCGGCACGAGCAGCAGCCCATCGGGACCGCCGGAGGCTTCGAGCGCGGCGACGTTTTGCAATTTGCAGGCGGCGTCCGCCGCGCCCTGCGCCGAGAGCAGGGCCAAAAGCGCCAGTGCCGCGCTGCGGATCACTTCCAGACCGGCTTGCCGCTGCCGGGCAGGCCGAGCGATTTCCATTTCTCGGTCACCGTGCGGATCACGTCGTCATCCATCGCGATCTTCTTGCCCCACTCGCGATGCGTCTCCGGCGGAAGCTTGTTGGTGGCATCCAGCCCGATCTTGGAGCCAAGCCCGCTTTCGGGCGACGCGAAATCCAGATAATCGATCGGCGTGCCTTCGATCAGGGTGATGTCGCGCGCCGGGTCCATGCGCGTGGACAGCGCCCACATCACGTCTTTCCAGTCGCGGACGTCGAT
This sequence comes from Pseudomonadota bacterium, assembly GCA_018242145.1. Classification (GTDB taxonomy): domain Bacteria; phylum Pseudomonadota; class Alphaproteobacteria; order Micropepsales; family Micropepsaceae; genus Rhizomicrobium. Next base: position 5,221 of record JAFECN010000151.1, on the reverse strand, counting down.
GTCGTCGTCCACCACGATCACCCATTTGGTGTACATGAACTGGCGCAGATAGGACCACACGCCCATCATCACGCGCTTGGCATGGCCGGGATACGCCTTCTTCATTGACACGACGGCGATGCGATAGGAGCAGCCTTCCGGCGGCAGCCAGAAATCCACGATCTCCGGAAACACCTGTTTGAACAACGGAATGAAAACTTCGTTCAGCGCTTCGCCGAGCACCGACGGCTCGTCCGGCGGACGGCCGGTGTAAGTGGAAAGATAAATCGGATCGCGGCGCATGGTGATCGCCGTGACGGTGAACACCGGGAACTGCTCGACGGAATTGTAATAGCCGGTGTGATCGCCATACGGCCCTTCGTCGCGATAGTCGGAAAGCGAGACTTCGCCTTCCAGCACGATCTCCGCTTCCGCGGGAACCTTCAGCGGCTGCGATACGCAATCGACAAGCTCGACACGCTGGCCGCGCAGCAATCCGGCGAACTGATATTCCGACAGCGTATCGGGCACCGGTGTCACCGCGGCGAGGATCGTGCCGGGATCGGCGCCCAGCACGACAGCGGCGGGCAGGGGCGCGGCCTTCTCCTTGCCCCAGCGCGCATGATGCTGCGCGCCGCCGCGATGCTTCAGCCAGCGCATGATCGTCTGGGTCTTGTTCAGAAGCTGCATCCGGTAGATGCCGAGATTGTAATTGTCCTCGCGCGCATCGCCCGGCCCTTTGGTCACCACCAGCGGCCAAGTGATGAGCGGCGCGGGCTCGCCGGGCCAGCAGGTCTGCACCGGCAGCGTGTTCAAATCGATCTGGTCGCCGCGCAGAACAACTTGCTGGCACGCGCCGCTGCCCGCCGTTTTGGGCCGCATGCTCATCACGGTCTTGGCGAGCGGCAGCAATTCCATCGCTTCGCCGAGGCTGCGCGGCGGCTCCGGCTGGCGCAGCATCGCGAGCGTCTCGCCCACCTCACGCATCTGGTGCGCCGTAGTGCGTTCCACGCCGCCCATCGTGACGCCCATCGCCACGCGCTTCACCGTGCCGAACAGATTGACCAGCACCGGCATGTCGCTGGGCGTACCGTCGGCCTTGATCGGCTTCTCGAACAGAACCGCAGGCCCGCCCTCCGCGATCAGCCGCGTCTGGATCTCCGTCATCTCCAACACGGTGGAGACGGGTTCCTTCACGCGGACGAGTTCGCCCGTGGCTTCCAGTTTGGCAATGAAGTCGCGCAGCGAGCGATAGGGCATGGGTTCTCTATACCCGTCATCGCCGGGCGTGCATACGCTGTCGCTAACACCCCGGCGACCCATGATCTCGATGCCGCAGGAGCGGACAGGTCTGTGATCATGGGTGGCCGGCACGTTGGCCGGCCATGACGGTTATTTCGAAATCTTCCATTTCGACGGCGCGGCGTGCCACATCCCGTAGATGAAGTAGATCACCAGCCCGATGGCCGTCCAGAACACAAGCCGCCACCAGGTGTCCGTCGGCAGGCTCAGCATCATGTAGCCGCACACGGCAATACCGGCAGGCGCCACGAACCACACATAGGGCGTGCGGAAGGGGCGTTTGGCGTTCGGCGCCTGGATGCGCAGGATCATGATGCCGACGCAGACCACGACGAACGCCAGCAGCGTGCCGATGGAGACCAACTGGCCCAGCAGGTTGATCGGAAACACCGCTGCGATGGCGGCGGCGGCGATGCCGGTGATGATCGTTCCGCGATGCGGCGTGTGGAAACGCGGATGCACGGCGGCGAACATCTTGGGCAGGAAGCCGTCGCGCGACATCGAATAGAAGATGCGCGACTGGCCGTAGAGGCCCACGAAGATGGTGGAGGCGAGGCCGATGGATGCGCCCACATCGATGATCGGCACCAGCCAGCGCAGGCTTTCCACCTTGGCGACGGCGAACGACACCGGATTGGGGATGTTCGACATCGTGGGGTAGTACGCCATGCCCAAAAGCACGATCGAGATCGCGATATAGAGCGCGGTGCAGATGAAGAGCGAGCCCAGAATGCCGATGGGCAGATCGCGTTGCGGGTTCTTGGTTTCCTGCGCCGCCACCGAAACGGAATCGAAGCCGATATAGGCGAAGAAGATGATCGCCGCGCCCGTCATCACGCCCGGCCATCCGTAGCGGCCGTCATGCGCGGGCGGAATGAAGGGCGTGAAGTTGTTCCAGTCGATGTGGCTGAGGCCGAAGAAGATCACCAGCAGCACCACCAGCACCTTGATCGCCACCATGATCGCGTTGGTGTTGGCGCTCTCACGCACGCCGATGATCAGCACGCTGGTCAGCAGCAGCGTCAGCAGAACTGCCGGCAGGTTGATGTAAGCGCCGGTCCATCCGAACTGGCCGAAGAACCCCGCGAGTCCGGTGAGATTGTCCACGATGTGCGGGCAGGGCGGCGGATCGCCCACCACGCAGAGCGGCGCATTGGTCAGCGTCGCCGGAACGTGGATATGGAAGAAGCCCATCAGCTCGGTGAAATAGCCCGCCCAGCCCACCGCGATGGTGGACGACGACACCAGATATTCCAGCACAAGATTCCAGCCGATGAACCACGCCATGAAGCGGCCCATCGTGGCATACGCATAAGTGTAGGCGCTGCCCGACACCGGGATCATCGACGCGAACTCGGCGTAGCAGAGCCCTGCGAACAGGCATCCGAACGCCGCGACGACGAAGGAGATCAAGACCGCCGGTCCGGCATAATCCGCCGCGACCTGTCCGGTGATGACGAAGATACCGGCGCCGATGATCGCGCCGATCCCCAGCATGGTGAGGTGCACCGGCCCAAGCGTGCGCTTGAGTTCGTGCTCCTCGGCCACGACGGGGTCGGGCTGAGTTAGCGATGTTTCGCTCATCGGGCGCTCTCTATTCCGCTGCCTGCGGTTTGTCGTGCAACACGAAGCGCGGCGGTTTGGCGTGATTGCGGCTGTAAACGCCGTAGATCACCAAACCGATCACGGTCCACACCGCCAGACGGATCCAGGTGTCGAGTGGCAGGAACACCATCATGAACAGGCACATGAAGATGCCGAGCGGGGCCACGATCCACACGAACGGCGTGCGGAACGGGCGCGCCACATTCGGGCGACGGCGGCGCAGGATCATGATGCCGACGCAGACGATCACGAACGCGGCCAGCGTGCCGATGGACACCAGCTCGCCCAGAATGTGCAGCGGCAGGACACCGGCGAGGAACGCGCAGAACAGCCCGGTGACGAGCGTGCCCAGCCACGGCGTCTTGAAGCGCGGGTGAATGGCGCCGAACAGCGGCGGGATCATGCCGTCCTTCGACATCGCGTAGAAGATGCGCGACTGGCCGAGCAGCAGCACCAGCACCACCGAAGCCAGGCCCACGATGGCGCCGACATTCACATAGGGCGCGAGCCATTGCGTCGAGGCCAGCGCTTCCACCGCCTTGGACACCGGATGGGCGACATTCAGCGACTGATACGGCGCGATGCCCGTCAGCACCCAGCACATCAGCATGTAGAGCACGGTGCAGATGGCGAGCGAACCCAGAATGCCCAGCGGCACGTCGCGCTGCGGGTTCCGCGCTTCCTGCGCCGCGACGCTCACCGCGTCGAAGCCGATATAGGCGAAGAAGATCACGCCCGTGGCGCGGAACACGCCGGTCCAGCCGAATTGCCCGAAGGTGCCGGTATTCTCCGGCACAAAGGGCACATGGTTTGCCGGCACGACCTGCGAGAAGCAGACGAAGATCACCAGCAGCACGATGCACAACTTGATGGCGACCATCAGGTTGTTGAAGTTCGCGCTCATGTTCACGCCGACGATCAGCACGGCGGTCACAAGCAGCACAATCGCGACCGCGGGCAGATTGAAGAACGCGCCGGTCGATAAGATCGAATGGACCGCGCCTGTCGCGGCAACGGCGGGGCATGGCAGCGGATCGCCCGCGACGCAGAACGGCGCGTTCGCGAATTGCCAGGCGATCGGCATGTGCATCTGGTTCGCCATGAAATCGGTGAAATAGCCCGACCATCCCACCGCCACGGTCGATCCGGCGGCGAGATATTCCAGCACAAGGTTCCAACCGATGATCCAGGCCATCATCCGGCCCAGCGTGGCGTAGGTATATGTGTAGGCGCTGCCCGCGATGGGGATCATCGCGGCGTATTCGGCGTAGCAGAGACCGGCGAACAGGCAGCCCGTTCCGGCGATGGCGAAGGAATAGACGACGCCCGGTCCCGCATAGGTGGCGGCCGCCTGGCCGGTCAGCACGAAGATACCCGCGCCGATGATGGCGCCGATGCCCAGCGCGATCAGGTGCAGCGGCCCGAGGGCGCGCTTCAGGTCGTTGTCGATCTGCGGTTCCGGATTGAGCGGAATTTCACTAGCCATAAGAAAGCTGCCCCCTTGTCCCGCTCCCCGCGGGATTCTGCGCGGGCACCATTGCATAGGGGGCGCGGCCCCGCCAACCCGGCCAACGGCCAGAAAATGCTGGACAATCACAGCTTTGTGCGGTCGTGCGCGGCTCAGCGCTGCAGGATTGTCAGGTCCAGCTTGGGCACGTCGCTGAGATCGGCCGACCACGGCACCGCGGATTGGCAATATATCTGCCGCTGCGGCACAAGCTCCGCGCGCTGGCGGATCGTCCCCACACGCAGCGTGTAGGCCGTGGGCGATTCAAGCTGCGTCGCATAGACCGGCGTCCCGCAATTCGGACAGAACGCATGGCGGCGCTTGTTTCCGCTGTCCGCCGTCTTGATGTAGGTCGAGACCTCGCCGTTCAGCGTGAAGTCCTGCGCCGCCGCGCGCACCGACACGCGATAGGCCGAACCCGACAGCATCTGGCAATCGGTGCAATGACAGATGCCCGCCGTTACCGGATCGACCTCGGCTTCGAACGTCACCCGTCCGCAATGACAACGCCCGTCGATCTTCATGGCATCTCTCCCACATAAACGGAGGCGGGCCGCAGCAGCCGCCCCGTGCGTTGCTGCTCGCGCGCATGCGCCGTCCATCCCGCCGCGCGGGCGCAGGCGAAGATCGGCGTGAAACATTGGCGCGGAATCCGCAGCGCGTCGAGCAGGATCGCCGTGAAAAACTCGACATTGGTGTCCAGCGCGCGCTCCGGGTTCTTCTTGCGCAGCGCCTCGCGCGCATAGGCTTCCACTTCGGCGGCGAAGGGCAGGTCGATGGAATTGGCGCCCAGCGTGTTCACCGTCTTTTTCAAAACGTCGGCGCGCG
>JAFECN010000150.1 GCA_018242145.1 Pseudomonadota bacterium | reverse complement strand
TCCGCCGAAGAATGATCTCATCCTGTTCTGCATGGTACGCAAGGTCTCCTTGACCAGTCTTCCCCGCTTAAGGGGACAGATAGGCGGTCCCCACTGGTGCGCACAGAACGGTAATTTTGCAAGGCCGCGATGCCCCGCGCGCAGGAGAACAAAATAGCGCCTTCAGGGCCGGAAATCCAAGAATTCGAGGAATTTCGCGATGCGGATCACGCCACCAGACGATAGCCGCCGCTCTCGGTGACGAGGATCTGCGCCTGGCCGGGATTGTTCTCGATCTTCTGCCGCAGGCGATAGATGTGCGTCTCCAGCGTGTGGGTGGTCACCGCCGGATTGTAGCCCCATACCTCATGCAGCAGCGTCTCGCGCGCCACCGTTTCGCCGGAGCGATAGAGGAATTTGAGGATGTTGGTTTCCTTCTCCGTCAGGCGGATCTTCTTTTCGGTGGGATCGATCAGCAGCTTTGCGCTCGGGCGGAAGGTGTATGGACCGATGCGATAGACCGCATCCTCGCTCTGCTCATGGTTGCGCAAGTGGGCATGGATGCGCGCCATCAGCACCGCGAAACGGAATGGCTTGGTGACGTAATCGTTGGCGCCGGACTCCAGGCCTTCGATGGTGTCGGCATCGCTGTCGGCGGCGGTCAGAAGAATGATGGGGCAGGACACGCCGTCGTCGCGCAAGGCGCGGCAGAGCTTGCGGCCATCGCCATCGGGCAAGCCCACGTCGAGGATCATGAATTCGTAGAGACCTTCTTTCGCCTTGACGCGGGCTTCCGCCACGGAACCGGCTTCGACGGGCGCATATTCGCCCGTCGCGGCAAGCTGCTCGGCCAGCGAGCTTCGCAACATCCGATCGTCGTCAACCAGCAGAACCCGTTTGGCACTTGGCATTCCTAATCCCTATGAATCCTGGGGGCGGGCGAACTCTACCCCGATTTGGGCTGCCGGTGTATGTGGGGGTCATGGCCCCATCGCCAAGACCGAACCCGCGACGGGGGAAACGCAAATCCGCGCCCCGCAAAACACGCCGGAAAAAGCCCCTGCAAGACATCGGCTCCGTCGAAACGGCGGCGCATGCCCTGCGCGAAGGCAAGCCGGTCATCGTAAAAAACGGTCGCGAAATCGTGATCGCCTATGCCATGGAGACGATGAGCGATGCGGCACTGAAAGCCGCGCGCAAGACGATCCGGACTCTGCGCCTCGTTTTGACCCACGCGCGGGCGCGAACCTTGAAGATCAGGCTCTATACGCCGGAGGTGGTGGCGCTGCCGCTCGAAGCGAAAGCGAAGGTCGAACAATTGCGGGCCATCGCCGACCCCACCGCCGATCTGGCCGCGCCGATGAAAGGGCCGTTCGAAGCGGAACGCGCAAAGCTTCCCGGCGGCTTCGCGGCGGCCATCAAGCTGGCGAAACTTTCCGGGCTGTTGCCGGCGGTCGTCGCCGCGCGCATTCCGAAAGCCGCAAAGTCCCTCGCCGGCGTGGAGGCGAAGGCTATCGCCGATTACGAACAGAGCGCGGCAAGAACCCTGAAGATCGTGACCCGCGCGCGCGTGCCGCTGGAAGGAGCGGAGAAGACGGAGCTTGTCGCCTTCCGCTCCGCCGATGGCGGGCCGGAGCATTACGCCATCGTGATCGCCGCGCCGCCGCGCAGCGAAGCGGTGCTCACGCGGCTGCATTCGGAGTGCTTCACCGGCGATCTTCTGGGCTCGCTCAAATGCGATTGCGGGCCGCAACTGCGCGGCGCCATCGACGCCATAGCGAAAAACGGCGGCGGCGTTCTGCTCTATCTGGCGCAGGAAGGCCGCGGCATCGGCCTTATCAACAAGCTGCGGGCCTACCAGCTTCAGGATCAGGGGTTCGACACGCTCGAAGCCAATGAGCGGCTGGGCTTCGAAGCGGACGAGCGGCTCTATGGCGTGGCCGCGAAAATGCTGAAACTGCTCGGCTACGATACCGTGCGGCTGATGACCAACAATCCGGACAAGGTCTCCGCGCTGGCCCGCTATGGCGTGACCGTGGCCGAGCGCGTGCCGCACACCTTCCCCACCAACGCCCACAACGAAAACTATATCGCCACCAAGGCGCGCGCCGGCCACCTGTTCTGACCCGGCAAATTCTGCCGTCGCGCCGTGTCTGCTCGCCGGAAAGGCAGGCAAACGGCGCCCTTCCGGCTGGCAAGGGGCTTGCTTTCCAGAATGCTCTGGAGGCCAGCAGAATGCCCGTGCCCGATTTCGCCCATGGCGTGACAAGCGGTGCCTATTGGATGGCGCACTTCAAAAGTGTGCAGACCAAGGCGCCTGCCAAATCCGATGCGACACAGACCGCCGCCACGGATTCCAAGGACACCACGAAAACCGCCGGCACCGATTCCGGCAGCTCCTTCTGGGACGATGTGCTCGATGTGGTGAACCCGCTGCAGCATCTGCCGGTGGTCAGCACCATTTATCGCGCCGTCACCGGCGACAAAATCGGCGATCTGGAAAAAGTCGCGGGCGACACGCTCTATGGCGGACCGCTCGGCCTTGTTTCTTCGCTGGCCGATCTCGCATTCGAAAAAATCACCGGAAAGGATTTCGGCGACACCGTGATGGCCTTTGTCGGCCTCGACGGCAAAGACAGCGACACCACCGCCTTGGCCGTGAACACCTCGAAATCGGAAACAAAGACGCAGCTTGCGGCAACCCCCACACCGCTCGTCGCCAACGCCGCGCCGATCCAGCTTGCCAGCACCACGCCGCGCATCGTTCCGGCCGCGTCACCGCCGATCGTGCCGGGGCTGGCGGACGCCACAAGAAACATGACCGCGCCGACCAGCACATCTTCGGTTGTGGACATCTCCGCCAATACGGACGCCCTGCTGCAGGCGCTGGCACGCAACGGCGTGACCGGCAATCTGCAGGCACAGGCGCTCGACGCCTACAAGCGCACCATGCAACTCAATGCGGGTTCGCAGGCCGTGCATTAGGGCGTTCGCCGAAGATCGCGCTGCCGACGCGCACATGCGTCGCGCCGAACTTGATAGCACTTTCGAAATCGTCGCTCATGCCCATACTGAGCAGCGGCAAACCGTTTTCCCGTGCCAGCTTTTGCAGCAGCGCGAAATGCGGCGCGGGATTTTCGTCATGGGGCGGAATGCACATCAGCCCCTTGACCGGAAGCTTCAGGTCGTCGCGGCACAGCGCGATGAATCCGGCTGCGTCCAGCGGCGCAACGCCGGCCTTCTGCGGCTCCTCGCCCGTGTTCACCTGGATGAAGAGCGTCATCGCCTTGCCGCTCTTCTCGATCTCGGCCTTGAGCGCGTGGGCGAGCCTGGGGCGGTCGAGCGAATGGATGGCGTCGAACGTCTCCACCGCCTCGCGCGTCTTGTTGGACTGCAAGGGACCGATGAGATGCAGTTCGATGCCGGGATAAGCCGAGCGCAAAGCGGGCCATTTGCCCATCGCCTCCTGCACGCGGTTCTCGCCAAACACCCGATGGCCCGCCGCCAGCACCGGACGGATCGCTTCGGCATCATGGGTTTTCGTCACCGCGATCAGCGTGGTGGACGGCGCGGGCCGGACGGCCTTCTTCCGCGCGGCATCGATACGCGCAAGAATGGCGGCAAGATTTTCTGCGGACCCGGTCATTGGCGACAGACAAGCTTGCCCGCGCCAAACTCGCAAGAGCGGCGGCTGCGTTGAACGCGCGCAGCGGTTCCGCGCTGCCCGCGCTTGTCCTGATGACGGATGACGAACGGCTGTCCGATCCTCTGGCCGCGGCGCGCGCACTGCCGCGGGGAAGCATGGTCATCCTGCGCGCGCGCCAGCGGTCGCACCGCGCAAGGCTCGCGGTGGACCTGCGCCGCATCACCCGCGCGGCGGGAAACAGGCTTCTCATCGCCAACGACGCGGATCTGGCCGGGCGCGTGGGTGCGGACGGGCTTCATCTGTCCGAAGCCGATGCAACGCAGGCGGCGCGCTGGCGCGCGCTGCGTCCGCACTGGATCATCACCGCCGCGGCGCACAGCGCGCGGACGACATGCCTGCCCGCGCTCGATGCGGTCTTTCTCAGCCCGGTCTTCGCGACGCAAAGCCATCCCGGCGCAACACCGCTCGGCGCAGGACGCTTGCGGTTTATCGCCCTGCAATCCCCCAGGCCGGTTTATGCACTGGGCGGAATCGACGGCGCTTCGGCACAGAGACTCGCCGGCGCGCGCCTCGCGGGCCTTGCCGCGGTGGGCGCGCTGGCGGTTTAGAGCTTGAACTCGCCGTGCAGATAGAAGGCCTGCATACCGACGCCGGACTTGCCGTTGTAGAACAGGCCGGACGACTGGCCAAAGTGCAGATATTGCCAGCCCAGCGTGATCTGCAGATTCGTGTTGGCGCTGTAGGCGAGCGACGGGTTCCAGCCCCATTCGCGCAGACGCGGCGCGCCGGGAACGGCATCGGCGATTCCGGTTTCATATTCCACTCCGGCCGACCAATCGCCCTTCGACCACACCGCGCCCAGATCGAGGTTGCCGGTCGTGCCCGACGAAAAAGCCTGCTGCACATTGAAGGTGTAGGCGTTGGAAACACGGTAGGCCGCGCCCAGCGAGAGCTTGCCTTGATCGTCGAAGGCATAATCGGCTTCGAAGCCCGCGCCCCAATCCCACACATTGGCATGGCCCGGCGTACGCGCCGCATCGCGCGCGGTGCCGAAAGAGGTCGAGGCCTGAACGCTCCATGCGCCGAACTGCGCGGTGTAGTTGAGATTGCCTTCGACGATATCGGCCACGCGATCGGGAACGTGATGTCCCGTCATGGTCCAGGGCAACACCGCCTTGGTCTGATAGGGCGTGTAGGAAACGCCGAACTGCAATCCCGTCCACCGTGGCGAGATATAGGAGAGCTTCGCCTGATTGGCGGAGGTGAAAACGCCGGTGCGCAGATTGAACAGACCAATGAAGGCAAGCCCGGTGGCCGGATCTTCGAAGAACGTCACGTTGGAATCGTTGATGGCGGCGGGGCCGTCCACCACAGGCGCGGCAACGGCAAGATCGTAGGCGACGCCGTTCTGCTGGCCGGCCGCGATGCGGCCATAGGGCGATTGCACATAGAGATAGGCGAGTTCGAAGACATCGTTGCCGTAATTGTCGCCGGAATGGTTGTCGTGCCAGGCGAGCAGGCTGGCCTTCGCGCCGATCTCCCAGCCGTTCGGGAAGCTGCGCGAGAGGCTGGGCGAGAAGACGGCAAAGGCCTGCACGCCCGCCTGGCCGATGCCGCCATCCTGATGACTGGCGAACGCTGCGCCGGAGAGGTCCGCGCCCAGGCTCGCCGTCCAGTCGCCAAGCTGCGCGCTGGGCGCATCGGCCGCCCAATCGTCCAGCACCCCGGCCTGTGCAGGACCGGCGATCGACGCTGCCGCAACCGCCGCCACAGCGATGCGCCACCTTAAACCCATGCAACGATCCCCGATCCCCTGTAAGTCTCTATAACCAAAGCCGAACCCGGCACCAGAGGCCGGACGCCGCCAAGTTGCGCCGCCCGAAACGGGCCAGTATAAGCGCCCGGGGTCCAGATGGCCGCCGGCCGCCATAAAGGTTTGAAATGATTATGCGTGTTCCAGCCGTCCTTCTCTGCGCCCTGCTGCTCGCGTCCTGCGGCTCATCTTCGGATGATATGGACATGCCCGACACGAGCACCGGCTCCACGGCGATCTCCAGCGGCCGCGCGTTGGGGGTGAACTCCTATCTGTGGCACGCCACGCTCGACACGCTGTCGTTCATGCCGCTGCAATCGGCCGATCCGTTCGGCGGCGTGATCATCACCAACTGGTATTCCGACCCGAGCAACCCGAACGAGCGCATGCGCGTGACGGTCTATATCCTCGACCGCCGCCTGCGCGCCGACGGCATCAAGATCTCCGTCTTCCGCCAGACGCGCTCCGCCGATGGCTGGGTCGATGCGCAGGTCAACCCGGACACCGCCAACAAGCTGGAAGACGCGATCCTGGTGCGGGCGCGCGAGCTTCGACTTGCGACCGCCCCCAAAGACTAATCTATTCGCGCTGTAAGCCTTTTCGCGCCGCCGGCTTCAGCGAGAGCGAAGGCGGCGCAAGAGGAAATTTCACATGGCGCGCTACAACGCCAAGGAATCGGAACAGCACTGGCAGCGGGAATGGGACGCCCGCCAGAGCTTTGCCGCGTCCAACGATTCCACCAAGCCCAAAGCCTATGTGCTGGAGATGTTCCCCTATCCGTCGGGGCGCATCCACATGGGGCATGTGCGCAACTACACGATGGGCGACGTGATCGCGCGCTTCCGCAAGGCGCAGGGCTTCAACGTGCTGCATCCGATGGGATGGGATGCCTTCGGCCTGCCGGCGGAAAACGCGGCGCGCGACAAGGGCGTAAACCCGCGCGACTGGACCTATGACAACATCGCGGCGATGCGCAAAGAGTTGAAGATGATGGGGCTCGCCATCGACTGGTCCCGCGAATTCGCGACCTGCGATCCGGGCTATTACGCGCAGCAGCAAAAGCTGTTCGTGGAGTTCTTCAAGGCCGGGCTCGTCTATCGCGCGGAAGCCGATGTGAACTGGGACCCGGTGGACCATACCGTGCTCGCCAACGAACAGGTGATCGACGGGCGCGGATGGCGCTCCGGCGCGCCGGTGGAGCGCAAGAAACTCTCGCAATGGTTCTTCAGGATCACCGCGTACTCGGACGATCTGTTGAATGCGCTCGACAAGATGGACCGCTGGCCGGAAAAAGTTCGCCTGATGCAGAAGAACTGGATCGGGCGCTCGGAAGGTTTGCGCTTTACCTTCGATCTTTCCAACAACGAAAAGGTGGATGTGTTCACCACCCGTCCGGACACGCTGTTCGGCGCCAGCTTCGTCGCGATCTCGCCCGATCACCCGCTGGCAGCGCAAATTGCGAAGACGAATCCGAAAGCTGCCGCCTTTATCGAAGAGTGCCATCGCATCGGCACCTCGGAAGCCGCGATCGAGACGGCGGAGAAGCTGGGCTTCGACACCGGCATCACCGCCACGCATCCGTTCGACGCGAACTGGAAGCTGCCGGTGATGATCGCCAACTTCGTGCTGATGGGCTACGGCACCGGTGCCATCTTCGGCTGCCCGGCGCACGACCAGCGCGATCTGGACTTCGCGAACAAATACAAATTGCCGGTGCTGCCGGTCGTCATTCCCGAAGGCGAAGACCCCAAAACGTTCAAGGTCGGCAAGGAGGCCTATGTCGGCCCCGGCAAGCTGGCCAATTCGCGCTTCCTCGACGGGCTGGATGTCGATACCGCCAAAGCCGAAGCCATCGACCGCATCGAGAAGGCCGGACGCGGGCAACGCACGGTGAATTATCGCCTGCGCGACTGGCTGGTGTCGCGCCAGCGGCCCTGGGGCTGCCCGATCCCGATGATCCGCTGCGGCGCATGCGGTTATGTGCCGGTGCCGGAAGACCAGTTGCCGGTGTTGCTGCCCGACGAGATCAAGTTCGAAGGCGCGGGCAATCCCTTGGCCTCGCACCCGACATGGAAGCACACCACCTGCCCGCAATGCGGCGGCAAGGCGGAGCGCGAGACGGATACTTGCGACACCTTCGTGGATTCGTCGTGGTATTTCGCGCGCTTCACCGATCCCAAGAGCGAGAGGCCGGTGAATGCGAAGGCCGCCGACTACTGGCTGCCGGTCGATCAATATATCGGCGGCATCGAGCACGCGATCCTGCATCTGCTCTATGCGCGCTTCTTCACACGCGGCTTGCACAAGCTGGGTTACACGACGGTGGACGAGCCTTTCGCGGGATTGTTCACGCAAGGCATGGTCTGTCACGAGACGTTCAAGAGCCACAATGGCGACTGGCTGACGCCCGACGAAGTCGAGAAGCGCGACGGCAAGGCGTTTCTGAAAGGCACGGATGTCGAAGTGACCGTTGGCTCTTCGGAGAAGATGTCCAAGTCCAAGAAGAACGTGATCGCGCCGGAGACGATCATCGACGTCTATGGCGCGGACACGATCCGCTGGTTCATGCTCTCCGACACCCCGCCCGAACGCGACATCGAATGGACCGACGAAGGCGCCTCCGGCTGCTGGCGTTTCGTGCAGCGCATCTGGCGTCTGGTCGATGACGCCGGCGACTTGCCGCCGCCAGGCACCAAACCGGGCAAGGTGGACGGCGCATCGCTGGACTTGCGCCGCGCCACGCACAAGGCCATTGCCGCCGTCACCGACGATCTGGAACATCTGCGCTTCAACCGCGCGGTGGCGCAGATCTACACGCTGGCAGGCGCCATCGGCGAGGCCGATCCGGCGGTGAAGCGCGAGGCGCTGGAAGCGCTGGTGCTTTTGTGCGGGCCGATGATGCCGCATCTGGCGGAAAGCTGCTGGCAGCGGCTGGGTCACAAAACGCTGGTGACCGACACGCCTTGGCCGAAAGCCGATGCGGCGCTGATCGAGGACAATGTCGTCACCTATGCCGTGCAGGTGAACGGCAAGCTGCGGGCAACGCGCGAATTTCCCAAGGGCGCCGACAAGGCCGCCGTGGAAAAGGAGGCACTGGCGCTGGAGCCGGTAGTGCGCGCGCTTGAAGGCAAGACGCCCAAGCGTGTTATCGTGGTGCCCGACCGCATCGTGAACATCGTCATATGAGACAAGCTTTTCAAAAATACTTGTCATCGCCCGCTTTATGCGGGCGACCCAATTTTTTCGGAAAAGCAAAATGGGTGGCCCGGACAAGCCGGGCCATGACACTTGTTTTTTTGGTGGGCGCCGTATCCGCCTGCGGCTTCCGTCCGCTTTACGGCACGATGGGGGCCAATCCGGCGGGACAGGCGATCTTCGCCTCCATCTATGTCGTGCCGATTGCGCATGAGCGTGTCGGCTACGAGTTGCGCAACAAGCTGATGGACCTGTTGCGCGGGCCCGACCGGGCGCAAAACGCCGCCTATCGCCTGGAGGTCACCGTGACGGAAACGCGCGAAGGCGTGGCGTTGCAGAACGACGCGACCATCACGCGCTACGACCTTGCCTTCACCGCCAAATACAAGCTGACGGATGCCCGGCTGAACGTGGTCACGCAGGGCGAGGAAACCACGCTGGAATCCTTCGACGTGGCGCAATCGCCCTATGCCTCGCTGACTGGGCAGAAGGAAGCCGAGAACCGCGCGATACAGGATATCGCCGAGCACATCCAGATCGATCTGGGCGTGCATTTCGCGCGCGAAACCCACGCCCGATGATCGTCAAGACCGGCGACGGCGACCGTTTCGCGGCCAAGCCGCCCGCCAACATCAAGGCCGCGCTGTTCTACGGACCCGATTCCGGCCTGGTGCATGAGCGCGCGGAGACGATGGCGAAGTCGGTGGTGGACGATTTGTCCGATCCGTTCCGCGTGGTGGACTTCGAGGAATCGGCGCTGACCTCCGATGGCGCGAAGCTGTTCGACGAAGCCGCCGCGATTTCCATGCTGGGCGGACGGCGGGTGATCCGCGTGCGCACCGGCGCGAACGCGCTGGCGAAGCTGTTTGAATCCTTTCTGGACGACTCCACCGGCGACGCGCTGGTGGTGGTGGAAGGCGGCGACCTTGCGAAGAACTCCGCGCTGCGCAAGGCGTTCGAGGATGCCGACAACGGCGCGGCTATCGCCTGTTATGGCGACACGGCGCAGAACCTTTCCGGCGTGGTGCGCGATGCGCTGAAGACCGAGGGGCTGACGATCTCCGCCGAGGCGCTGGACGATGCGGTGTCGCGGCTGGGATCGGACCGCGGCGTGACGCGGCAGGAGCTGACGAAGCTGGCGCTCTATGCCCACGGGCAGAAGAGCGTGGGTGTCGAAGATGTGCGCGCGGTGATGGGCGACGAGGCCGAAGTGCGCGTGGAGGAAGTCTGCGATGCGGCGGGCGAAGGCGATCTGAAGCGGCTCGATCGGGCGCTGGAGCGCGTGTGGGGCGAAGAGACATCCGCCATCGCGGTGGTGCGCGCGGTGATGGGGCATTTCCAGAAACTCCTGCAGGTGAAGGCTGCGGCCGAACGCGGCGAGAATGTGGACGGCGCGATGCGCAAGATCTGGCCGCCGATCCATTTCTCGCGAACCGCTTCGTTCAAGGCACAGGCGAACCGCTGGAGCGAGCCCAAGCTCTCCGATGCACTGGATCTACTGCTCGACACCGAAGCCTTGTGCAAAACCACCGGCGTTCCGAACGAAGCGGTGCTGGGCCGCGCGCTGTTCAATATCGCGGCGATGGCGAGGGCACGTTGACCTTTCCTCCCCCGTTTACGGGGAGGTGCTGAGCAACCCCGGCCTTGAGCCGGGGGATGCGAAGCGGAGGGGGGCTGTGTGGGACGGCTCGCCCCCTCCACCGCTTCGCGGTCCCCCTCCCCCGTAAACGGGGGAGGAAAATTGAGGCGCGATCTGCTACGAGCTTTTCATGCTCAAAATCCGCGTCATCCCCTGTCTCGATGTGAAGGACGGCCGTGTCGTCAAAGGTGTGAACTTTGTCGGGCTGCGCGATGCGGGCGATCCGGTCGAGCAGGCGATGATCTATGACAAGGCGGGCGCGGACGAGCTTTGCTTTCTCGATATCACCGCCTCCACCGAGAACCGCGGCATCCTGCTGGATGTCGTGCGGCGCACGGCGGAAGCCTGCTTCATGCCGCTCACCGTCGGCGGCGGCGTTCGCACGCTGGACGATATTCGCGCGCTGCTGCTGGCGGGCGCGGACAAGGTGTCGATCAACACCGAAGCGGTGAAGCGGCCGGAATTCGTGCGCGAAGCGGCGGAGAAATTCGGCAGCCAGTGCATCACCGTCGCCATCGACGCCAAGCAGGTTGCACCAAACAAGTTCGAGGTCTTCACGCATGGCGGGCGCAACGCCACCGGCATCGATGCGGTGGAGCACGCCCGCAAGATGGCGGATTACGGCGCGGGCGAAATCCTGCTCACCTCGATGGACCGGGACGGCACAAAACAGGGCTACAACATCCCCCTCACCCGCGCGGTGGCGGACGCGGTTCCCATCCCGGTGATCGCCTCCGGCGGCGTGGGGTCTGTGGATGATCTTGTGGATGGCATTGTGGACGGCCATGCCTCGGCGGTACTGGCGGCATCGATTTTCCACTTTGGCGAGGTAAGTATCGGAAAAGCCAAGGAAAAATTGGCCGAGGCCGGGGTGGCGGTTCGCCCCTGAACTATATTTTTCCGCGCGATTGATGGCCGTTTTTTTTCGTGCCTTGATCAGGCCCAAC
>JAFECN010000014.1 GCA_018242145.1 Pseudomonadota bacterium | reverse complement strand
ATGAGCGGCCAGCACGACAGCATGGGCCACTAAGCCGTTCCCGCGGGATAGCCCCGCGCGTGCGGGGCTATTTCGTTTTGGCCGGCTCGCGGTTCATCCAGGGCAGCATGAGCCCGATGGGCACGATCCAGAGAAGCCCCGCGACGGCATAATAGACAAACGCCATCCATCCGTTCGCATGCGGCAGGATCTTGATTCCGAGCAGCATCGCCAGAAAAGCGTAGATCGCGATCCAGACCACCATGACGATGGCGCCGATGAGTTTCTTGATGCGCGGGTTCATGCGGCACCGATCACGGCATCGATCCACCCGGCGAGGTCCCGAACGACGTCCGCCCTGTTTGTTTCGTTCAGCATCTCGTGGCGGCCATCCTTGTAGAATTTCGTCTGGAGGTTTTTCACGCCCGCCGCGCGATAGCGGTCGGCCAGGGGCCGGAGCCATGCGAGATTGCCGTTCACCGGATCGCGGTCACCGGCGAAGATATAAAGCGGAAGATCGCCGCGAATGGCTTTCAGCGCTTGCGGATCGAACGTCCGCATCAGGGCCGCGAACATGCTGGCCTGCGACGCTTCCGTGGCGGAAAAACCGCAGAGCAGGTCCGCGATGTATTTGTCCACTTCCGCAGGATCGCGCGACAGCCAGTCGAACTCCGTGCGCGGGTTTTCGATGGCGGCGCTGAACGACTTCAGGCCCTGTCCTGTGTTCATGCCCGCGGCAAGACAATCGAGCGCGGCGGAGCCGGAGAGAATGGCGCCATCGATCTTGCGGCTGTGATCGAGCAGGTAAAGCTGCAACGCGAACGAGCCCATGCTGTGTCCCAGAAGGACGAGCGGCTTTCCGGGGTTCTCGGCGCGGGCGATGTCCGTCAGCTTCGCCATGTCCGACGCCAGCGCCGCGAAACCCGCCGGGCCGAAATCGCCCAGCGCGCCGGCATTGGGCGCCGTGCGGCCGTGGCCGCGATGGTCATTGGCATAGACCACGATCCCGCTTTCGATGATCGGGGCGAGCGGTTCGCGATAGCGCAGCGCATGTTCGCCCATGCCATGCGCGACCTGAAGGATGCCGCGCACCGGCGCGTCGCCGGACCAGCGATAGGCGAATATCGGCGTGGCGTCCTCGCCTTCGAAGGTGAAGCTGTGCTGGTGAAGGGCCATTGCGGGTTCCGCGCGCTGCGGGCGCAAGATGCGCTGTGCGCGGCGGCGGGACAAGGCCGTTCGCCACGGCCATGCCGCCGCATGGATTTTGCAGGGCAGCCGGACTAAACGGGGCGCATGACCCTTGCTTCTTTCGAGAGCCGCCGCGCGGTCGGCATCTGGCTTCTGGCCGTGGCCGCGATCATCGTCGGCATGGTGGTGGTCGGCGGATTGACGCGGCTCACCGGCTCCGGCCTCTCCATCACCGAATGGGACCCCATCGTGGGCGCGATCCCGCCGCTCAATCATGCGGACTGGATGGAGGCGTTCCACAAATATCAGCAGATCCCGCAATACACCCGCGAGAACGCGGGCATGACGCTGGACGGCTTCAAGGGAATCTTCTGGTGGGAATGGTCACATCGCCTGTTGGGGCGGCTGATCGGCGTGGTGTTCTTCCTGCCGTTCCTGTGGTTCGCCTGGCGCGGCGCGATCACGCGCAAGGAGATCCCGCGCATGATCGTTCTGTTCCTGCTGGGCGGGCTGCAGGGCTTCATCGGCTGGTGGATGGTGGAGAGCGGGCTGGAAGTGCGCGTGTCGGTTTCGCAATACCGGCTGGCGATCCATCTCGGCACGGCGCTGATCCTGTTCGGCGCGATCCTGTGGACGGCGCTGGAATATCTACGGCCGAAGGCGGATGGCGCGCGCGTGTCTTTCGCGAAGTGGGGAGTGGCCTTCGCGGGGCTGGTCTATTTCCAGATGCTGCTGGGCGCGATCGTGGCGGGGCTGCATGCGGGCCTGATCTACAACACCTGGCCAAGCATGGACGGGCGCTTCGCCCCGGAAGGCGCGTTCTTCTTCAAGCCGTGGTGGACGAATTTCACCGAGAACGCGGGGCTTGCGCAATTCGATCACCGCATGGTGGCGTATCTGGTGGGCATCAGCGCGCTGGCGCTGTGGCTGCGTGGCAAGCGCGCGCATCTGGCCGGATACGCGCGGATGACGGGCGATCTGGTGCTGGGCGTGACGGGGCTGCAAATCATCCTCGGCATTCTGACGCTGCTGCATCAGGTGCCCGAAGCGCTGGCGGCGTTTCACCAGTTCATCGCCGTCGCGCTGCTCGCGAGCGCGCTATGGCATGCCTATGAACTGCGCAATCACGCCGAACGCCAGAGCGTTCAGCCCGCGGCTGCCATCGCCTGATCGAGATCGCGGATGATGTCCTCGGCGTTCTCGATGCCGATGGACAGGCGGATGACTTCGTTGCCCGCGCCAGCCTTGGCACGGTCTTCGTCGTTCAACTGGCGATGGGTCGTGGATGCCGGGTGAATGATAAGCGTGCGCGTGTCGCCGAGATTGGCCAGATGGCTGATGATCCGCACGTTGTTCACGATGGCCATGCCCGCATCGAAACCGCCCTTCACGCCGAAGGTGAACACGCTGCCCGCACCTTTGGGGCAATAGGTGCGGTGCAGATTGTAGCACTCATTGTCTTCGAGGCCCGCGTAATTCACCCAGGACACTTTCGGGTTCTGTTTCAGCCAGCGCGCGACTTGCAATGCGTTGTCGCAATGCCTCT
This sequence comes from Pseudomonadota bacterium, assembly GCA_018242145.1. GTDB lineage: Bacteria > Pseudomonadota > Alphaproteobacteria > Micropepsales > Micropepsaceae > Rhizomicrobium. Next base: position 4,122 of record JAFECN010000014.1, on the reverse strand, counting down.
GCATGCGCAGCGGCAACGTCTCGATTCCCGTCAGCACCAGAAAAGCGTTGAACGGCGACAGCGACGGGCCGAGATCGCGCAAGCCCAGTACGCGGCAGGCGACGCCATAGGCGAGGTCGCCGAACGTCTCCCACAGGCGCATGCCGTGATAGGAGGGGCAGGGCTCGGACAGCGTGGGGAATTTGCCGCTGCCCCAGTTGAACTTGCCGCTGTCCACGATCAATCCGCACATGGAATTGCCGTGGCCGCCGAGGAATTTCGTGCCCGAATGCAGCACGATGTCCGCGCCCCATTCGATGGGGCGGATGAGATAGGGCGAGGCCAGCGTGTTGTCCACGATCAGGGGTACGCCCGCGTCATGCGCGATGGCGGCGATGGCTTCGATATCGGTGATGATGCCGCCGGGATTGGCGATGCTCTCGATGAAGATGGCTTTCGTCTTGTCCGTGATCGCGCGCTTGAAGGAATCCGGATCGCGCGCGTCGGCGAAATCGGTGTGCCAGTCGAATTTCGCGAAGCCCTGCGTGAGCTGGTTGATCGAGCCGCCATAGAGCTGGCGCGCGGCGACGATACGATCGCCGGGGCCCATCAGCGTGTGGAAGGCGATGAGCTGGGCGGCGTGTCCCGACGCCACGCCCACGGCGCTGCGCCCGTTTTCGAGCGCGGCGATGCGCTCTTCCAGCACCGCGGTGGTGGGGTTGTTGATGCGCGTATAGATGTTGCCGAAGACCTGAAGATTGAACAGCGCCGCCGCATGGTCGGCGTTTTCGAAGGCGAAGGCGGTGGTCTGGTAGATCGGCGTGGCGCGCGCGCCGGTGGCGGGATCGGGCTGGGCACCGGCATGAACGGCCAGCGTGTTGAAGCCATATTCTTCCATAGCGAACTCCCGAACCTTGCGTCAGCGGCTGGTAGTTCTAGCGGCTTTCAGCGCGCGATCAAATCGGGTGCTGCGACGGTTCCTGATGCGCCTGCCAATCCCGTTCGTGCTGCTGCCGCGCTTTCTCCTCGCGTTCCTTTTTCACAGCCATGTGATGTCCAATCACGCAGCCCGCGACGGCGCCGAGAATGGCATGGTGATGCGCAAAATGTCCGGCGACCGCGCCGACCGCCGCGCCCTTGAGGCAGCCCTTCGCCTCGGCGGCGGGGATGCTGCTCAACGCAAAACAAGCGGCGACCGCCGCGATGACGATATGTTTCATGGGGCACGCTCCCAAACGTCTTTTGGACATCTGGGGAGGCGTGAAAGGGAATTCAACCGCGCTTCAGCGATCCGCCCTTGGAAAAGAGAAGCGGCTTGCGGTTGTCGATGGTGCGGCGGTTGACGCCGAGCCAACTGATCTCGCCGGAGAGGCGTCCGTATTCGATCTTGGGGCAGCGATCCATCACGACATTCAGCCCTGCTGCCTGCGCGAGCGCGGCGGCTTCCTCGCTGACGACGCCAAGCTGCATCCAGATCGTCTTGAGGCCGAAGCGGTCTTTCTCCGCCAACGCTTCCTTCACGATGGCGGGTGCGACGTCGGGGCTGCGGAAGATGTCCACGATGTCTACCGGACCGGGCACATCCTTCAGCGCGCCATAGACGGTCTGGCCGAGGATCGTCTTGCCCACCATGCCGGGATTGACGGGGATCACCTTGAAGCCCTTGTCGAGCAGGTACTTCATGGCGAAGTAGCTGGGCCGCATCTCATTGCCGCTGGCGCCGACCATCGCAATGACCTTGGACGCGCGCAGGATGGATTTGATGTAGTCGTCGGAATATTGCGGCATCAGGCAGCCTGCTTCTTCACCTTCACGGTGACCGTGAGACCGGCTTTGGTCGCAATATCCATCAACGCACCGAGACTGAATTTCGAGAACCGGCCCTTCAGGAGATCGTTGAGCCGGGGCTGCGTTATGCCAAGGCGTGTCGCTGCTTCTTTCTGCGTTATTTTCCAGCCACGGATGGTTTGCTCCAACGCGATCATCAGTTCGGAGCGGGCGGTGAGGCTTGCGCGCTCGACAGGATCGTCTTCCAGGGCATCCCAGACATTCGCGTATGATCTGATTTTCACCATCTCACTTCCTCGTTATTTCCGCGAGCCGTCTGGTGGCAAGCGCAAGATCGTGTTTTGCGGTCGCTTGCGACTTCTTCTGAAACGCATGCAACACATAAACGGCATCGCTTACCGTCGCGAGATAGACTATCCGGTAAGCGCCGCTCTTATCCCGAATGCGTATTTCCCGGACGCCGGCGCCGACAACCTTGAGGGGTTTCCAGTCCTCGGGATCGAGGCCGCATTGGAGCCGGTAAATCTGCTGCCCCGCCTCATTCCGCGCCGTTGCCGGAAATTCGCGAATCCGTTCCAGAGCATCTCCCAGAAATCTCGCGGGCTTCATGCTTATATCAATACCGATATATTGTCCAGAGTCTTATTCTTCCGGCCATTTCGGTTCGCGTTTTTCGACGAAGGCGCCGATGCCTTCCGTCGCTTCGGCGTGAAGCATGTTCTCGGTCATCACCTTCGATGCATAGTTGTAGGCGTGGGCGAGGCCCATTTCGAGCTGGTTGTAGAAGGCTTCCTTGCCGATCTTCACCGTGGCGCGCGGCTTGGAGGCGATGCGGTGCGCGAGCTTCAGCGTTTCGCCGGCCAGCGCGTCAGGGTTCACGACGCGGTTGACGAGGCCAAAGCGATAAGCCTCTTCGGCGGACACCATCTCGCCGGTCAGCAGCATTTCCATCGCGTGCTTGCGCGAGACGTTCCGCGACAGCGCCACCATCGGGGTGGAGCAGAACAGGCCGATGTTCACGCCCGGCGTGGCGAATTTCGCTTCGGAGGAGGCGACGGCGAGGTCGCAGCTTGCGACAAGCTGGCAGCCGGCGGCGGTCGCGATGCCCTGCACCTGCGCGATCACTGGCTTGGGGTGGCGCACGATGGTCTGCATCAGTTTGGAGCATTGCGCGAAAACCGCCGTGAAGGCGGCGCGGCCTTTGTCCGCTTGCGCGCGCTGGGCCGTCATTTCCTTCAGGTCGTGGCCGGAGGAGAAGGCCGGGCCGTTGGCGGCCAGAACGATGACGCGCGTGTCGTGTTCCTTCGCGGCGTCGTCCAGCGCGAATTGCAGCGCGCCCATCAGGCCGGTGCTGAGCGCGTTGCGCGCATTCGCGCGATTGAGCGTGAGCTTCAACACATGGTTGTCGCGCGATGTCAGAACCAGCGGTTCGGCGGCGGGAGCGTTCATGGTTCCCTTATACGGAATTTCTTTTGGGCATGAAACCGGAACAGCGCGCGTGGGGCAGCGTTAAGTGGCTGAATCCCAAGGAGAGATAAAATGCCCACCGCAAGCGGCCACACCAAGGCGATCCTCGCCTCGAAGGTGAAAGGCACCAATGTTTACAACACCAGCGGCGACAAGATCGGCCACGTCGAAGACGTGGTGCTCGACAAGACCACCGACCACATCATGTTCGCGGCGCTCGGCTTCGGCGGCGTTCTGGGCATGGGCGAGAAATATGCGCCGGTTCCGTGGTCGATGCTGGACTACCAGTCGGACAAGGGCGGCTATGTCGTGCCCATGTCCGAAGACATGATCAAGAAGGCGCCGGTATACGACCTGTCGGATCTCACCAAAGGCGACGGCTCCTTCGGCGATATCCGCGAGCAGTCCTATTCCTATTATAACGTGAAGCGCGACTGGTAAGTGCGCTTCGGCGGATCGCAGGCGCAGCCCGATGAAACGGGTTGCGCCTTTGCGCGTTTACACCGGCCATGTCTCCAAGCCGGTCAGCCACCGTGGAAAAAAAACTGCGCGCGGGCGTGTCCGTCTGGGCGCGGTCAGGCAAGCGCTTGGGACGCCCGCTGACGGATTCCCTTCGCGCCGATATTGTCATCGTCGGCGCGGGCGTGAGCGGCGCTTTCATGGCGCGGGCGCTGGCGCCGCGTTATGAGCGTGTCGTCGTCGTGGATCGCCGTCCGCCGGCCCACGGCAGCACCATGGCCTCGACCGCCATGTTGCAGTTCGAGATCGACACACCGCTGACAGTGCTTGCCAACAAGATCGGCGCTGCGAAAGCCGCGCGGGCATGGCGGCGTTCCTGGCAGGCCACGCAGGATCTGGTCCGCATCGTCCGCGCCGAAAATATCGCCT
>JAFECN010000149.1 GCA_018242145.1 Pseudomonadota bacterium | reverse complement strand
GCGTCGTCCATCAGGTCGATGCGAATGCCCTCGGCCGTCGCCGAGAGCTTTACGATCTGGTTCAGCCGTTTCATCCGCTCGCTGGCCGACATCTTTGCCTTCAGCTTCGCCTCCAGCCTGGCGACGCGCTTGATCTTGGTGCCGCCTTCCTTGGGGCCGCCGGTGGTATCGCGCGGAATGGTCATCGCCTTGGTGCCGGTCTGGCCCTTGCGATTGGGATAGTTGTCGACGTCGGTGATCGACGAGCCGCCGAGCAGCCCGTTCGAACCGGCCGATTCCTGCCGCATCTTCACCAGCGTCGGGGTGAAGTAATCGGCAATGCCCTTGCGCTGCTTCTCGGTGGTCGCACCCAGCAGCCACATCAGCAGGAAGAACGCCATCATCGCGGTCACGAAGTCGGCATAAGCCACCTTCCAGGCACCGCCATGATGCCCCGCGGCAACGACGGTGATCTTCTTGACGATGATCGGGGGCGGAAGCTCGTTCTTGCCCTTCTTCGGCGGCGCCATGGCTTACCGGCCCCGCAGCGCGTCGAGCAGTTCCGAAAGCCCCGGCCGGAAATCGTGGCCCAGCCCGGAACGCGCGCTTTCCACCACCAGCGGCTGCGGCCAGCCGTGCAGGCTCGCGATGATCACCTGCTTCACCGCGTGGAAGATCTGCTCGTCCGCCTCGATGATCTGCTTCAGCCGCCCCGCCATCGGCGCGACCATGCCGTAAGCCAGCAACACACCCATGAACGTGCCGACCAGCGCCGAACCGATCATCGCGCCCAGAATGCTCGGCGGCTTGTCGATCGAGCCCATGGTCTTGACCACGCCCAGCACGGCGGCGACGATACCCAGCGCCGGCAGCGCGTCGGCCAGGTTCTGGATCGCGTGCTGCGGCTCGTGCAACTCGTGGAAATGCGTCTTCATCGCATTGTCCATCACGTCCTCGACAGCGTGGACTTCCAGCGTGCCGGAAGAGACGACGATCAGCGTCAGCGTGTCGGCAATCAGCGCGGTCAACTCGTGGTTGGCCAGCAGTCGCGGATATTCGGCAAAGATCGCCGAGGTATTGGGGTCCGAAACGTGGCTTTCCAGCGCCACCGGCCCTTCGGTGCGCAGCATCTTCATCAGCTTGGTGGTCAGCGCGATCGCGTCGATGTGGTCCTGCTTGTTGTGCTTGGGCCCCTTGAACACCTTGGCAAAGCCGCCCCCCAGCGCCTTCAGCCCGTGCATGTTGTTGCCGGTCACCAGCGCGCCCGCCGCCGCACCCAGGATGATCAGCAATTCGTGCGGAATCGCCTCCATCACCGGGCCGAGCGCGCCGCCGGTGATGGCGAAACCGCCGAACACCATGCCGAACAGAAGGACAATGCCGATACCCGCGTACATCTGGACTTACCCCGTTTTTATAATCGTTTGCGCTTGCGCGCGTTCAGTTGATCATCGAGAACAGGTTGAGGCTGGCCAGCTTGACGAAGCTTGCCTGGCTGGCCTGGAGAATGGTCGAGACCTGCTGCAGCCGCGAAACGGCCTCGGCGATGTCGGTGCCGCCCACCGTCGACTCGTCGTCGGTGCGCTGCTGCGTCATCTGGTCGCGAATGGTGTTGGTGGTGTCGATCCACGACAGCCGCGAACCGATGATGGTCTGCGCAGTGGTGATCGCCGAAAGCCCGTTTTCCAGCGGACCCAGCGCCGCCTGCGCCGCTTGCTGGGGGGTGGTCCCGCTCGGGCCATTGCCCTGCAGCGCATCGCCCAGCGTCTTGACCACGGCGAGCAGGTCGGCGGTCCCGCTCGGACCCATGAATTCCGGCCCGGTGATGCCGCGCGTCACCGTCAGCCCGGCGCCTAGGTCGAGCGTGTCGGCGGTCGGCGCGCCGCTGTAAGTGGCATTGCCGCTGCCATCGAGCGTGTAGGCCTGCCCGGCACCGTTGCCGCCGAACAGCGCCTGCTCGCGCGAATCCTGGGTGTTGGCCAGCGCCACCAGGTTCTGCCGCAATCCGGTCACTTCGGCGCCGATTCCCACCCGCTGCGCGTCGGTCAGCGTGCCGTTCGCCGCCTGCGTTGCCAGCTCGCGGATGCGGGTGGCGATCGTGGCGATGTTGCTCAGCGTATCGTCGGCCAGGCTCAGGTCGGATCGCGTCGAGTTGGCGTTGGCCTCGTCGATCTGCGAGAGCGCATCAGCGCGAGTCAGCGCGCGCATCCGCGCTGCCGCCACCGGGTCATCGGCGGAGGTATTCAGCCGATAGCCGGTGCTGATCTGCTTCTGCAACTCGGTCGCCTGGTTCCGCAGCGAATTCATGCTGAAGACCGCGCTGTCGTAGAAGCCGCTGGTGCTGACCGTGCTCATGGTGTCCTCGCGAAGCCTTTCACCGGTTCATCAATGGATGTTCAGCAGGGTGTCGAAGATCGTCGAAGCGACCTGCATCACCTTGCCCGAAGCCTGGAACGCCTGCTGGAAGCGCAGCATGTTGGCCGCCTCATCGTCGAGGTTGACCCCCGACGCGGCTTCCAGCGCGGTCTTGGCGTTGGCGGCGATCGCGTCGAGCGCATCGCGCGTCGTCGTCGCCCCCTGCGTTGCCGCCGACATGTCGAACAGCAGCGAGTCGG
>JAFECN010000148.1 GCA_018242145.1 Pseudomonadota bacterium | reverse complement strand
CCGATAGTATCCTGCACGGCCTGGCGCCGCTGATGAATATCGTGGTCCTTTCCAATGTGAGCGAAGCGCAGGCCCCTGCGCGGCTGCGAAACTTTCAGAAGCTCGGGCTGCCCTTCCCCTTGATCTCCAACAGCGGCCCGAAAGGACCGTTCGTGAAAGCGCTGGCATCGCGCGTGAGCGGGCCGGTGTTTTTCATCGACGATATTCCCATGCACCATGCCTCGGTAGCCGAAGGATCGCCGGATGTGTTCCGCATTCACCTCATTGGCGACGAACGGCTGAAGCCGCTTTTGCCCGCGACGCCGCACGCTCATCTGCGCGCGGAGACTTGGCGCGAGGCCGATGCGTTCATCCGCGCCCGGCTGGCGGAGGCGGTTTGATGCGCTTCGGCATCGACCTTGGCGGCACCAAAATCGAAGTGGCCGCGCTCGCGCCCTCCGGCGAGATCGTGCTGCGCGAACGGGTGCCGACACCACAAGGCGCCTATGAGGCGACGATTTCGGCCATCCGCGATCTGGTGACAGGCGCCGAGAGCAAACTCGGCGTCCGCGGATCGGTCGGCGTCGCCATTCCCGGCACGATCAGCCCCAGAACGGGACTGGTGAAAAATGCGAACTCCACCCGGTTGATCGGTCACCCGTTGGATAGGGACTTGTCCGCCGCACTGGGACGCACCGTTCGCACCGCCAACGACGCGAACTGTTTTGCGCTGTCCGAAGCTTCGGATGGCGCGGCAAGGGATGCGAATGTCGTGTTCGGCATCATCGCGGGCACCGGAGTTGGCGGCGGTGTTGTCGTCAACAAGCAGATCGTTGCCGGTGCGCATTTCATCGGCGGCGAGTGGGGACACAATCCCCTGCCCGGCGCGCGCGCCGATGAAATTCCGGGACCGCAATGCTTTTGCGGCCGGATGGGGTGCGTCGAAGCATGGTGCGCCGGTCCGAAATTCGAGCAACAATTCGCCGAAGCGGCCGGGCGCAAACTGCCCGCAAAGGATATTGCCACCGCAGCCGAGAATGGCGATGAAATCGCCAGAACCGTTATGGATAGCTGGCTTGACCGGCTTGCCCGCAGCATCGCCTCGCTTGTGAACATTCTCGATCCCGACGCCGTGGTGATCGGCGGCGGACTTTCCAATATCGATGCGCTCTATCGCGAACTTCCGGCGCGCGTGGAGCATTATGCCTTCACGCCCGAAGGGCCCACACGGATCGTCAAGAACCAGCACGGCGATTCCAGCGGCGTGCGCGGCGCAGCGTGGCTGTGGCGTGAGGGCGACCCGGAAGGTATTCCCCGGTGAGCGCCTTCTGCCGCGATTGCCTTGCCGACGCGGCCGATGGTGCGAAACGCTGCAAGGCCTGCGGTGGGCATCGCATCCTTTCGCATCCGGAGCTGGAAACGCTGTCCATCGCCCACATGGATTGCGATGCCTTCTACGCCTCCATCGAGAAGCGCGACGATCCTTCGCTGCTCGACAAGCCGTTGATCGTGGGCGGCGGCAAGCGCGGCGTGGTTTCCACCTGCTGCTATGTCGCGCGCCAATATGGCGTGCGCTCCGCCATGCCGATGTTCCAGGCACTGAAGCTTTGCCCGAAGGCAACCGTCATCAAGCCGGACTTCCGCAAATACACCGAAGCCTCGCGCCAGATCCGCGCGATGATGCGCGAACTGACGCCGCTGGTGGAGCCGCTGTCGCTGGACGAAGCCTATCTCGATCTTTCGGGCACGGCGCGCATTCACGGCAGGACGCCCGCCAAGACGATGGCCGCGCTGGCCAAGCGGGTGGAGAAAGAGGTCAACATCACCATCTCCATCGGGCTTTCTTTCAACAAGTTCCTCGCCAAGCTTTCCAGCGAACTCGACAAGCCGCGCGGCTTTGCGGTGATCGGCCAAGCGGAGGCCAGAAGCTTTCTGCGCGACAAGCCGGTGGGTTTCATTCGTGGCGCGGGCAAGGCTTTGCAGGCGAAGCTCGCCAAAGACGGCATCACCCGCATCGGACAGATACAGGACGCCGATCCAAAAGAGCTGGCGCGGCGTTACGGCTCAACCGGCTTGTGGCTCTCGCGGCTCGCCAAGGCAGACGACACGCGCGAAGTGGTAGCGCATGGCGAGATGAAGACCATCTCGTCGGAAACGACGTTCTTCGAAGACCTCTCGGGCTTCGACGATCTCGAAAAGATTCTATGGCGACAAGCCGAACGGGTTTCCACGCGCGCGAAGGACCATGCGCTGGCCGGGCGGACCGTTGTGTTGAAGCTCAAGACCGCGAACTTCAAGCTCCGAACGCGCAGCACGTCGCTCGACGCGCCGACACAGCTGGCCGATCGCATCTTTCGCGTGGCCCGCGAAGCGCTCCAGCGTGAAGCCGACGGCACGAAATTCCGCCTCCTGGGCGTCGGCATCTCAAATCTGGCACCGGCGCACCAGGCCGATCCGCTCGACCTGATCGACCGCGGCGCCGACAAACGCGCGGCGGCGGAGCGTGCCATGGACAAGCTGCGCGGCAAATTCGGCGCGGAGACTGTTGGCAAGGGCCGCGGCGTCAAGCTTGCGCCGAAGCCCGCCAGGCGATGAGCTATTCGCGATTGGAACGCCGCGCTCGCCACTACATCTTGTGGTTGGCGCAGGGCGGCACCATTCGAACGTCATCACTTGGCACTTGGGCTTACAATCAGCCCCGTCCATAGAAGCACGAGTGCCGTTCTCGCGAACAAAGGGCGGCAAGATTGGAACGTCGCGCAAACTACAACATGTTGCGGTGAGCCGAACGCGGCACCATTCGAACGTCGCCTCTCAGGCCAACGCTACCGTCCGTCGTGGCCGCGGATGGGGGCGTAGAGGTCCGGGCGGCGGTCGCGGAAGAGGCCCCAGGACGCCCGCATTTTGGCGATCTCGTCCAGATCGAACGTCGCGGTGCAGACGCCTTCATGGGTGCTGTCGAGTTCGGCGACGATTTCGCCGGTGGGGCCCGCGATAAATGAGGTGCCGTAGAACGTCATCTCGCCCGCGCTGCCTTTCTCCGTGCCGATGCGGTTGCTGGCGATGAGCGGGACGTAGTTCGCGCCGGCATGGCCCTGCATCACGCGGCGCCAATGGGCGCGGCTGTCCACCGGTGGCGCGGGCGGCGGCTCCGTGCCGATGGCGGTGGGATAGAACAGCGCCTCCGCGCCCATCAGCGCCATGCTGCGCGCGCTTTCGGGGAACCATTGATCCCAGCAGATCGCCGCGCCCATCTTGCCGAACTTCGTGTTCCAGACCTTGAAGCCGGTGTCGCCCGGCGTGAAGTAATATTTCTCCTGATAGCCGGGGCCGTCCGGGATGTGCGATTTGCGATAAAGGCCGAGCACGCTGCCGTCCGCATCCACCATCGCCAGCGAATTGAAATGCGCGTAGCCCGCTTTCTCGAAGAAGCTGACGGGGAGAACGACGCTGAGTTTCTTGGCGAGATCGGCCATCTCCGCGATCAGCGGATTGCCTTCGAAGGGCTGCGCCAGCGCGAAATGATCGGGCGACTGGTCCTGGCAGAAATACGGCGTCTCGAACAATTCCTGAATCAGGATCGCATTCGCGCCTTTGGATGCCGCCTGCCGCACAAGGTCTTTCGCCTTGGCGACGTTCGCGCGCTTGTCCCATGAACAGGCGAACTGCGTGGCGGCGAAGGTGACGTTTCTCATTCTCGATCTCTCAATCAAACCAACTTGTCATCCCCGGCCGAGCGAAGCGAGGGGAAGGGGACCCAGGTGGTCACGCAAACGCGATATTCAAGAATATATCTCAGTTTCAATTTTCGAGACCGTTCAGTTTCACCACCTGGGTCCCCTTCCCTCGCGCTGCGCGCTCGCCGGGGATGACAAGTGGGTTACGCCGGTTCCTGCTGCGTAATACAATGAATGCCGCCGCCGCCTTCGACGATGTCGAGCGCATCCACCTGAAGAATGTCGCGGCCGGGGAAGCAATCGGCCAGCACGGCGCGGGCTTTCTCGTCGTTCAGGTCGTTGAACGCAGGCATGACGATGCCGCCGTTCGGCAGATAGAAATTCACATAAGACGCCGCCAGCGGGCGGCCGCGCGTATCCAGCCGCGCTTCCTGCGGCTGCGGCAGTTCGATCACTTCGAGGATGCGGCCTTGCGCATCGCGCGCGTCCTTCAGGCGGCGCTTCGCATCCTGCACCGGCTCGTAATCCGGATGGCTCTTGAACGGCGGCATGCCGAGCAGCACGCGGCCCGCGCCCGCGAAGCAGGCGATGTTGTCGATATGGCCGTCCGTTTCTTCATCGGAGAAGCCATCGCCCAGCCAGATCACCTTGCGGATGCCGGTGAAGAGCGCCAGAGCTTCCTCGACCTCCTGCTGCGTGAGTTCAGGGTTCCGGTTGGGATTCAGCAATGTCTGCTCGGTGGCCAGCAACGTGCCCTCGCCGTCCACATGGATCGCGCCGCCTTCGCACACCAGCGGCGCATGATAGATCTTCAGCCCCGCCCGTTGCAGCACGCGCGTGGCGAACTGCGCATCCTCCTCGAAGGGGAAATATTTGTTGCCCCAGGCGTTGAACTGCCATTGCACGCCGGCGCGCGCGCCATCGGGGCCGACCAGCACCGTGGGGCCACTGTCGCGCGCCCAACTGTCGTCGATCTGCACTTCATAGATGTCGACCTTGCCCGCCGTCGCCAGTTTCACCTCGGAGACATCCTGCGGACGCGCGGCGATCGTCACCGGCTCGAAGGACGAGATGGCGCGGGCCACGCGCGCATAAGCCTGCTTCGCCCGCAGCATGCCTTCGGGGCCGTCCCATGCTTCATTGCGGCAGGGCCAGCACATCCAGGTGCGCGCATGCTGTTCCCATTCGGCGGGCATGGAGAAGCCGTCGCGCGCGGGACAGGGATCGTCGGCATCGAGGGTCATGTGGCTGTATAACTGTTTGCTCGTCATCACGAAACGTGGTTCTCATTCAACCACCCTCCCCTTGAGGGAGGGTCGAAATTTGCCCTTCGCAAATTTCGGGGAGGGGTTGTTTTCCCGGCAGCGGCGCTTCACCCCTCCTCGGAAAATTCTTCGCGAGGTGCTCGAATTTTATCGACCCTCCCTCAAGGGGAGGGTGGTTAGCGATAACGCGGAGAGAACAATGTCAGGAAAAGTAGACGCGCGGCTGAAAGAGCTTGGAATCGAACTGCCGACGCCGCCCGCCCCCGTGGCGAGCTATGTGCCGTATGTGATCAGCGGCAAGCAGGTTTACATCTCCGGTCAGGTGACGATGGAGGACGGCGCCCTGAAATATGTGGGCATCGTCGGCAAGGACATCTCTCTTGATGACGCCAAGGCCGCGGCGCGGATTTGCGCCATCAATCTTCTGGCGCAACTCAAGGCGGCGGCGGGTGGCGATCTCGACACCGTGGCGCGTTGCGTGAAGCTGGGCGTGTTCGTGAATTGCGTGCCGGGCTTCGACAAGCAGCCGGAAGTGGCGAACGGCGCGTCCGACCTGATCGTGGAGGTGCTGGGCGACAAGGGCCGCCACGCGCGCTCCGCCGTGGGCGCAGGCTCGCTGCCGCGCAACGTCGCCGTCGAAGTGGACGCGGTGTTCGAGCTGGCGTGAACCAAGACAAGATCATCGCGCGTATCGCGGGTGCGGCGTCGGAGATTGGGGCCGGGGCGTGGAATGCCTGCGCCAATCCCGACGGCTCCAACGATCCGCATCCGTTTACGCGCTATGAGTTCTTCGCGGCCTGCGAGGAAAGCCGCTCCGCCACGCCGCGCACCGGATGGCAGCCCTGCCATCTGGTGATCGAGAACGATGGCGCGATCACCGGCCTTCTGCCGATGTATCTGAAGTCGCACAGCCAGGGCGAATATGTGTTCGACTATGGCTGGGCCGATGCGTTCGAGCGTGCGGGCGGACAATATTATCCCAAGCTGCAGGCCAGCGTGCCGTTCACGCCGGTGACGGGGCATCGGCTGCTGATCGCCGCCGGGGCGCCGCTGGAAGAAACGCGCAACGCGCTGCTGGCGGCGGGGGCAACGGCGGTGAAGGAATTCGACGCCTCCTCGCTGCACATTACCTTCATGACGGAAGCGGAATGGAAGGCGGCGGGTGCGCTGGG
>JAFECN010000147.1 GCA_018242145.1 Pseudomonadota bacterium | reverse complement strand
GACGGCTTGATGAAGCCGTAGCCCTTGGCCAGGTCGAACCATTTGATGAGGCCCGTCACTTCAAACGGCGTTTCGCCCGCCCCCGGCGCCGCCACACTACGCGTTTCCATCCCCGTGCCCCGATTTACGGAACTTCTGATAGTAAAAATAAGGTTAACACAACCGTTGTTGACATAAAAGCTTTACGACGCGAAGGGTTCGCAGGCGTGTTAACTGTTGGACACCAAGACTAAGACGTTGAAGCCGTTTTCTATTCTCCCCTACGCGTCCAAGGAGCATCACCTGTCATGGATTTTTCCGGCCGCTACCTGATCCCAGCCTTGCCGGAGATCGTCTGGGCTGCCCTTAACGATCCGGACATCCTCAAGAGCTGCATCCCCGGCTGCGAAAGGATGACCAAGACCGACGACACCCATTTCGAAGCGGCCGTGACGCTGAAGATCGGGCCGGTGAAAGCGACCTTCAAAGGCAATGTCGCGCTGGAGAACCTCGCCCCACCGCATCGGGCCACACTGCGCGGCGAAGGCCAGGGCGGCGTGGCCGGTTTCGCCAAAGGCGAAGCGGAAATCGTGTTGACGCCGGAAGATGGCGGAACGGTTCTGACCTACACCGCCAAAGCCAATGTCGGTGGCAAGCTGGCGCAGATCGGCCAGCGGCTGATCGACGGCGCGGCAAAACAGATCGCAGACGATTTCTTCGCGCGCTTCGCGGGCGCCATCGCAGCGGCTTCCGCGGTTGGAAGCGCCGGCCCGGCCGGTGAAGTGGTTCTGGATTCCTCTGCGCCGTCTTTGGAACTGCCGACGGAAGGTGCCGAGGCGCCGAATGAGGAGCCCGGCAAACGCGAAGGCCTCGCGCCCGAGATATGGGTGGTGGGCCTGATCGCGGTTATCGTGATCCTGCTTATACTCTTCAGCGTGAGCCTGTAGTGCTTGACGCCTTCCGCGCGCGAGCCGAAACTTTCGAGTACCTCGCTATCTCCCACGGAGAAATGACATGACCGCCGTTTCCATGACGGTGAACGGTAAGGCCGTTTCCGCAGACATCGAAGACCGCACGCTGCTGGTCTATTTCCTGCGCGAGAATTTGCGCCTGACGGGCACGCATATCGGCTGCGACACAAGCCAATGCGGCGCCTGCGTCGTGCATGTCGATGGCCGTCCGGTGAAGGCGTGCACGATATTCGCCGTGCAGGCGGACGGGGCGCAGGTGACGACCATTGAAGGCCTTGCCAAGGACGGCAAGCTGCATCCGGTTCAGGAAGCTTTCCGCGAGAACCATGGGCTGCAGTGCGGTTTCTGCACCCCTGGCATGATCATGACGGCGGTGGATGCCATCACGCGCAACGGCGCGATGAGCCGCGAGCAAATCCGCCATGAGCTGGAAGGCAACATCTGCCGCTGCACGGGCTATCACAACATCGTCTCGTCCATCGAGGATGCGGCGAAGAAGATGAGCGCGGCATGATCCCCTACCCGTTCGAATATCGCCGCGCGAAATCGCTGCAGGACGCACAGGCGATCCTCGCGAACAATCCGGACGCGAAGCTGCTGGCCGGCGGCCAAACTCTCATCCCGACCATGAAGATGCGTCTCGCCAATCCCTCCGAACTGGTGGACATCTCGAAGCTTGCCGAGTTGTCCTTCATCCGCGCGGATGGCGACGCCCTGACCATTGGCGCAGCAACCACCCATGGCGCTGTGGCGGCATCGGCGGAGGTGCGGCGGATGATCCCTTCGCTGGCGCATCTGGCGGCGCATATCGGCGATCCTGCCGTGCGCGCGGCGGGAACCCTCGGCGGCTCGCTCGCGAACAACGACCCGGCGGCGGATTATCCGGCGGCGGTTCTGGCGCTTAACGCCACGATCAAAACCACGAAGCGCGAAATCGCGTCCGACGATTTCTTCACCGGCATGTTTTCGACGGCGCTCGAAGATGGCGAGATCGTCACCGAAGTGGCGTTCGCGAAACCTCTACGTTCCGGCTACCAGAAGTTCGCCAACCCCGCCTCGCGCTATCCGATGGCGGGCGTTTTCGTGGCGCAGACAAAAGGCGGCGTTCGCGTTGCGGTGACGGGCGCCGGACCGGGCGTCTTCCGCGTCACGGAGATGGAAGCCGCGCTCGCGAAGAACTTTGCGCCGGACGCTGTGGCGTCCATCAAAGTCGATCCGGCCGACCTGAACTCCGACATTCACGCCACGGCGGAATATCGCGCGCATCTGGTGACCGTGATGGCCAAGCGCGCGGTCGAACATGCGGTCGCCCATGACGGCCATTGAACAGGACGTCCTTCAAACTGCGGCCGGATGGCTGGACGAAGGCCGCAAGGTTGCGCTCGGCACGGTCGTGAAGACCTGGGGCTCGTCCCCCCGTCCCGCTGGCAGCCAGATCGCCGTGCGCGACGATGGTGCGTTTGTCGGCTCCGTTTCGGGCGGCTGCGTGGAAGGCGCTGTCATCGAGGATGCGCTAAACGCCATGCAGGATGGCAAAACGCGCAAGCTGGAATTCGGCGTCAGCGACGAGCAGGCCTGGGCCGTCGGCCTTGCTTGCGGCGGGCGCATCGAAGTGTTCGTCGAGCCGTTGGTTTGAATGAAACGCGAGACGCTCTCGGCACTGAATGAAGCCCGCAACAGCGGCAAGGCCGTGGTGCGCGCCCTCGATCTCGCCAACGGCAACGAAACGATAATCGATCCTTACACGGACAAATCGGCTTTGGGCCTCGCTGCTTTCGAGGCCGCGCGCGCCGACCAAAGCGCCCATGTCGCGGTCGACGGGCGGAGCTGGTTTCTGGAAGTCTATAATCCGCCGCTCGATCTGGTGATCGTGGGTGCGGTGCATATCGCCCAGCCGCTCAGCCAGATGGCCGCGCTGGCGGGCTATAACGTGCGGATCGTTGACCCCCGCACCGCTTTTGCGACCGCCGAGCGTTTTCCCGGCATCGTGCTGTCGCACCATTGGGCCGATGAGGCCTTGGCGAAGCAGCCTCTCACGCCGCGCAGCGCCATCGTGCTGTTGACCCACGATCCGAAGCTGGACGATCCGGCGCTGGTGGTCGCGCTGAAATCTGACTGCTTCTATATCGGCGCTTTGGGTTCGAAGAAGACGCAGGCCGCGCGGCAGGCGCGCATGAAAGCAGAAGGCTTCAGCGACGAGGATTTGGCCCGCATCCACGGTCCCGTGGGGCTGACCATCGGTGCGCGGTCTCCGGCGGAGATTGCCGTGTCGATCCTTGCGGAAATGACTCTCGCGCTGCGCGGCACGAAATCTTAAGCGGCGCGCGCGGGCGGCCAGGGGAATGTCATACCGCCCGCGCAACACCAGCCGGATCAACCCCGATCCGGTTTCCTGTGATAGGCAGACGCCGTGCGCCGCCCCGCGTAGAACTCGTCGCGCGTCACCACGCCGTCATGGTTGCGGTCGAGCCTTGTGAAATAGCGGGTTTGCGACGCGGCAAACTCGCTGCGGTCCACCTTTCCATCGTGGTTGTTGTCCAGACGGGCAAACTTCCTGGCGTCCGAAGCCTGCACATGGGCGGCGATCATGCTGAAATAAGCCTGCTCGCTCAGCGATCCGCCCTTTGCGGCGGCCGCAAATTCCTGCTGCATCGCCTTGTCGAATTCGGCATGCGTCACCTGCCCGTCATGGTTCAGATCGGCCACCTTGCAGAAACCGCGCCCGCCGCTGCGGCCTCGCCGTTGGGAGCCGGTCTTGGCATGGGACGGTTGAGCGCCGCAGGAAACGACACCGGTGCCCGCGCGGTCGGCGCGTTCGAACCGTGTGCGTTCGCTGGTGATGTATTCTTCGAGCGAAAGCCTGCCGTCATTGTTCCAGTCCGCGCGGCGGAACATCTGCTGGGTATGCGCGCGCAGATCCTTCATGCGATAGGCGATAAATTGCGCCTGCCCGATGGCCGGCGCCGAACCGGCGATCTGCGAAAATTCCTGCGCAAGCACGCGGTTCATCTCGTCGCGCGTGACCTTGCCGTCATGGTTCAGATCGTAGCGGAAGAACTTGGCGGCGCCGCGCGCGTGACCGGATGCCGGATAAGCCTTCGCATAGGACGGCATCTGTCCGGCCGGCTTCTTATCCATCTGCGCCGCCGCGATCCCGCCGCCTGCAATCACCACAGCGCTCAAAAGCAGCGCATAACGAACGATGGGTTTCATCCCTCATCTCCCTCAAATGGGTTCCCCTGATGGGCGACGATGCGGGCGCCGCGTCTCGAAACTTTGTCTTTCTCGGGAAAAGTGGTCACAGCCCGTGTGCACCTTCCGTTCCCGCGATACTTTGAGACAATCGGAATTTGCGCATATTCAACGGTCCTAGCATCGTGGAGTCATGTTGATGGTCCGGGAAGAAGCCAAGCCGCATGTGCTGATCGTCGAGGATGCGCGCGATATCCGCGAGCCGCTCGGCCGGTATCTGCGCGAGCACGGCTATCGCGCGACAACAGCGGCGGATGCGCAGGCCGCGCGCAAGGTGATGAAAGGCGCAGCCATCGATCTGGTCGTGCTCGACATCATGATGCCGGGCGAAGACGGCCTCAGCCTGTGCCGTTCCATTCGCGAAACCTCGCAGATCCCGGTGATCCTGCTCACCGCGCGCGGCGAGGAGGTGGACCGCATCATCGGGCTGGAGATGGGCGCGGACGATTACATCCCCAAGCCCTTCTCGCCGCGCGAGCTGATCGCGCGCATCAGCGCCGTGCTGCGGCGCACGCAGGCCCTGCCGCCGCGCCAGAAGCCGCCGGAGGCCGAACGCATCCAGTTTGGCGACTGGACGCTCGACACAGGGCAACGCGAATTGATCGGGCCGGACGGCGTCGCGATTGCGCTTTCCAGCGGCGAGTTCAGCTTGCTACAGGCGCTTCTGGAACGCCCCAAGATCGCCCTCACCCGCAACCAGTTGCTGGACATCACCAAGGGCCGCGATGCAGAGTTGTTCGACCGCTCGATCGACAACCATGTCAGCCGCTTGCGCAAAAAGATCGAGCCGGACCCGAAGAATCCGCGCTATATCAAGACCGTCTGGGGCGGCGGTTACATGATGGCTGTGGAACCTGAAAATCAATGAGGCT
>JAFECN010000146.1 GCA_018242145.1 Pseudomonadota bacterium | reverse complement strand
GCGACATCGTCAACGAGATCATCTCGATCAAGGCGGTCGTGATGTCCATCGCGGAGCAGGAACACCTGCTTCAGGACATCTGCAACGACGTTTTGGGGTATGGACCCCTTGAGCCGTTGCTCGCGCGCGACGATATCGCGGACATCATGGTCAATGGCGCCAATCGCGTGTTCATCGAAGTGAACGGCAAGGTGCAACTCACGCCGATCCGGTTCCGCGATAACGCGCAGCTCATGAACATCTGCCAGCGCATCGTGAGCCAGGTCGGCCGCCGCGTCGATGAATCTTCCCCGATATGCGACGCGCGCCTGCTCGATGGCTCCCGCGTGAACGTGATTGCGCCGCCGCTGGCGCTCGACGGTCCCACGCTCACCATTCGTAAGTTCCGGAAGGACAAGCTGACGCTCGAAGATCTCGTGCGCTTCGGCTCGATTTCACCGGCCGGTGCGCGTGTTCTGGGCGTCATCGGCCGCTCGCGCTGCAATGTGCTGATCTCCGGCGGTACCGGTTCGGGCAAAACCACGCTGCTCAACTGCATGACGGCCTATATCGACGTCGACGAGCGCATCATCACCTGCGAAGACGCCGCCGAACTCCAGCTTCAACAGCCGCATGTCGTGCGCCTGGAAACCCGTCCGCCGAACCTCGAAGGGCAGGGCCAGATCACCATGCGCGATCTCGTCCGCAACTGTCTGCGTATGCGCCCCGAGCGCATCATCGTGGGCGAGGTGCGCGGACCCGAGGCCTTCGATCTTCTTCAGGCGATGAACACGGGCCACGATGGCTCGATGGGAACGCTGCACGCGAACAGTCCGCGCGAAGCGATGTCGCGTCTGGAATCCATGATCACCATGGGCGGATTCCAACTTCCCACCAAGACGATCCGCGAAATGGTCGTCGCCTCCATCGATGTGATCATTCAGGCAGAGCGCCTGCGTGACGGTTCGCGCCGCATCACGAAGGTGACCGAAGTCGTCGGCACCGAGGGCGACGTGATCATCACGCAGGACCTCATGTCCTATGAGATCGAAGGCGAGGACGAGACGGGCCGTATCAAGGGCAAGCACGCCGGTACGGGGATCGTGCGCCCCACGTTCTGGGATCGCGCGCGGTACTACAATCTCGATCGCGAGCTGGCGGAAGCGCTGGACGCGCTCCAGCAATAGGGCGCGCGGATGACACTCGTCTTCACAGTCATGTTGATCGTTCTGGCGCTTGGCGGTGTCGGGTTGGCCTTTGCCGGAAATTCGGTGGCGCCGAAAAAGCGCCTAGCGGCTGTGACCGCAAACGCCTCTTCGATCGCCACAAGCCGCAATGCGAACGACGGGGCGCAGCGCCGCAAGAATGTCACCGCGCTCTTGAAGGATCTGGAGAAGCAACAGGCCGAGCAGAAGAAGCGCGTGACGCTCCGCCGGCGGCTGGAATGGGCAGGCCTCACCATAACGCCACGGACCTACTGGGTGTTGTCCGGCAGCGCGGCGCTTGGTGCTGCCGTTGTCTGTCTTCTGACCCGGCAGTCGCCTTTGGTGACGCTCCTCGTCACAATTCCGGCGGGTCTTGGGCTGCCGCGCTGGATTTTGAGTTTTCTCAAAGGCCGGCGGGAGAAAGCCTTTACCGCGGAATTCGCCAACGCCATCGATGTGATCGTGCGCAGCGTGAAGTCGGGCCTGCCGACCAATGAAGCGCTCAAGATCGTCGCGCGGGAAATACCCGATCCTGTCGGTAGCGAATTTTACAAGCTGACCGAGGGCCTGAAGGTGGGCGTGACGCTCGATCAGGGCCTCAAGCGGATGTTTGAAAATATGCCGACCGCGGAAGTCAGCTTCTTCGGCATCGTCATGACCATCCAGCAGAAGTCTGGCGGCAATCTGTCCGAAGCCCTCTCCAATCTCGCCTTCGTATTGCGCGATCGCAAGCGCCTGCAGGGCAAGATCAAGGCGATGTCTTCGGAGGCCAAAGCCTCGGCGATGATTATCGGATCGCTTCCACCCGTTGTCATGGGGCTCGTCTATATGACGTCCCCACAATATATCCGCCTGCTGTTCACCGAGCGCATGGGCAACATCATGCTCGGAGCCTGTGTCGTCTGGATGTCGATCGGCATTCTGGTGATGCGCAAGATGATCTCCTTCAAACACTGAGGACGGATATGAGCGGCCTCGACATCGGCTTCCTGAACATTCTCTTCGACAAGAACTTCCTGATCACGACGATCACAGCCGTCGCCTGCTTTGCGACGATTGTGACCTTCGGTCTGCCGCTTCTGGAGCGCAATGCGCTGGGCAACCGCATGAAGGCCGTGTCGGAACGCCGCGAGGAGCTGCGCGCCAAGCACCACGCCGCCCTCAACAAGCGCACGCTGCGCTCCGAGCCCATGAGTTTCATGAAGCAGACGGTCGAGCGTCTCAAGCTGTCGAACTTGATGGAGTCGCCCGACACGCGCGAAAAGCTGACCATGGCGGGATATCGCGGTCAGGCGCCGGTGGTGACCTTCCTGTTCTTCCGCCTGGTGATGCCCTTCATCGTTTTCGGCGTGGTTCTGTTCTATCTCTTTGTCGTCACGCATTTCAGCTATTCCACGCTCATGAAGCTCTGCATGGCCGTGGGCGCTGCGCTGCTGGGCTATTATCTGCCCGATGCCTTCGTATCGAACCAGATTCAGCGGCGTCAGCAGTCCATCATGCGGGCGTTCCCGGATGCGCTGGATCTGCTCCTGATCTGCGTGGAGTCCGGCATGTCCATCGAAGCGGCATTCACACGCGTCGCGTCGGAGATCGGCCAGACCTCCGTCGAGCTTGCCGAAGAGTTGGGGCTGACCACGGCAGAGCTTTCCTATCTTCCGGAACGCAGGCAGGCGTTTGAAAACCTCGCCAAGCGTTGTGGCCACAGCGGCGTCAAGGCCGTCGCGGCGGCGCTTAATCAGGCCGAGAAATACGGAACACCCTTGGGGCAGGCGCTGCGCGTGACAGCGGCGGAAAACCGCGAGATGCGCATGCAGGAAGCCGAACGCAAGGCTGCGGCACTCCCGGCCAAATTGACGGTGCCGATGATTCTCTTCTTTTTGCCCTGTCTCTTTGTCGTGATCCTGGGGCCGGCGATCATGAAGGTGATGCACACCTTCGGGCACCACTAGAAGCGATACGCACGGCAGCAATAAAAATTTCGCGGCGAGTCTTCTGCGCTGTGTTGCCTTAATCCGACGCGGTGCGCAGGGCGGGCGGCGGAGATTTGGGAGCCGGTTTGCTGGGCGCCATTTCTGCGGGCTTCTTTGCGGCAGGCTTGGCCTGCACCGTTTTCACCGGGCCCGCCAGAGGATCCACCGGCACTTTCTGCATCAGGATGCTGCTCTGGTTGACGTGCAGTTTCGCAGCTTCCGCCGCGAGGAGAGGCCGGACAGGCTTCTTCTCCAGCGTGCGCGGGGCATCCGTGGCGCTGCGAACAGGCCCCGCCTTCGGATCGTGCGGAACCTTCTGCATGATCACGCCCGTTTTGGACTCCGAGGCGACAACAGCCGTTGTTGCAGCTTTTGGTGATTGTAGGGATGCCGCGGCGGTTTTGGGCTCATGGGCGGCTCTCAACGCCTCCGCCTTGGCCAGGTTCGCTTCGATCTTCGGATCGCTGGAACGCAGGCTGGCAAGCATCTGAACGGCGCCGTCGTAATCGCCCGTCAACATGCGCGAAACGGCATAGTTGTTCGTGACGGAAGGCTCGCCCGGTTTCAGGGCAAGCGCGTGGTCATAAGCCTGGCGCGCTTCGCTGTGCTTATCGAGCTGATCGTAGGCCACGCCCAGCGCCGAATAGAGGCTCCAATCGTTGCTGTTCATCTGCAGGGCTTTGGACAAAACGCCGACGGCGTCCTTGGCATAACCCTGCTGCGTCAAAACCTTTCCGTATTCGCCGGCGACCCGCGGGTCGCTGCTTGCGACCAGCATAAGCTGGCGGAGAGCCTTGGCGGCGTCCGCATATTGGCCCTTTTCCCGCAAGTCCTTTGCGCGCGCGATCTCTGCCGCAAGCGTCGCGGGATAGGACCCTGCTGCAGGCGCCACCGCTTGAGGTTTCGCCCCATCCGCATAAGCCGCAGAAAAAGCCATTCCCGCACAAAGCGCGATGGCTGAACTACAGGTGAGAAGGCGGTTCATTTTCGTTCCTCTGAGGCCCGAAATATCTGCGCTTCAGGATGCTTGGGCACCTATCAACAAAGGCTTAAGCATGTTGTTCAGAACCGCGGGGTCCAAATAATGTCGCAATAGATGCGTCTTATATTGAGGCATGATGCGGCGTTTAATGGTTCCTGGTCTTTTCGGAGCGGCAATTGCCATGCTCCTTGCGCTGGCCGGCCTTATTGGTTTCGGAAGTGTTAAGAGCTATGCCCAGCGCATCGCCTTCTCGATTGCGACGGGCCCCAGCAGCGGCACCTATTTTCCGGTCGGCGAAACCATTGCGGGGTTGATCAGCCACCCGCCGGGCATGCAACGCTGCCTGCGGGCAACGGTTTGCGGGCCCGAGGGCCTGATCGCGTCCGCGCAAACGAGCGCGGGCGCCTATGCCAATGTTCTCTTGGTGGAGAGCGGGCGTGCGGATTCCGCACTTGCCCAATCGGATGTCGTCGCGCAGGCCGTCGCAGGAATGGGCGCATTCAAGAAGAAGCAGACGCATATTCGATCCATCGCGGCGCTTTTCCCCGAGCAGCTTCATCTTGTCGTGGCCAAGCGCTCGAAGATCGACAGCATTTCAAAATTGCGCGGGAAGAAGGTTTCCCTCGGCGCTTCGAATTCCGGAACCGCCGTAACCGCGCGCGCCGTGCTCTCCGCTTACAGAATCCGTGCAAAGACGAGCAACGATCCGGCCGACCTCGCCGCGCGCGAACTTCTGGCGGGCAAGCTGGACGCGTTCTTCTTCGTCGGCGGCGCGCCGGTCCCCCTCATCCAGGGATTGATCAACTCGGGCAAGGCCGCGCTTGTTCCGATCGATGGAAAAGGCCGCGACCGTCTCGTTGCGCGCAGCGCAGGGGTTTCGCCCGATCAAATTCCCAAAGGGATATATGACGGCGTTCCCGCCATTTCGACGGTGAGCGTGCGGGCGTTGTGGATCGTCGATGATCGCGAATCGAACGATGTGGTTTTCGCGATAACGCGGGCCCTGTTCAGCCCGGCAAATCGCCCGTTGCTGATCACGAGTTCACCCGCCGCGCGCGCAATTTCGGTTGCAACGGCGTCAAGGGATTTGCCTGCCCCGCTGCATCCCGGCGCGGAAAAATTCTACCGCGACGCGCGCCGTCAGGAAGCGCGTTAGGCGATTCCGCTTTCGACCTCCGCCTTTGCGGCGGCGCCCCAGTCTTTCATCGCGGGAAGGGCCATGATGCGCTCGGCATAGCGCTGAGAGGCCGCGGGCATCTTGATGCCGTAAGTGAGAAACCGCGATACCACAGGCCCGTACATGCAATCGGCCACGGAAAACGTCCCGAAGAGGAAGCCGCCGCCGGTTTCGTATTTTGCCAGCGCGCCCTCCCACGACTCCAGAACGCGCGCGACTTGCTCCTGGGTGGCTTCGCGAAGCTGTGGAGCGGGGGTTTTGCGCGCAAAATCCATCGATAGCTGCTCGCGCAGATCGGGAAATCCGGAATGCATTTCGGCCGCATAGGACCGCGCCAACGCCCGCGCGTGAGCGTCTGCGGGCCACAGCTTCGCTTCGGGATGGCGCTCGGCGAGTGTCTCGCAGATGGCAAGGCTGTCCCATACGCTCGTCGCTGAACCGTTTTCTTCGATCTTCAGAACCGGAACGCGGCCGGCCGGAGAATATTTTTGAATCTGCTCCTTTGTAGAGGGGCTCTCGGAACGGCGAAGCTGGATGACCACCTCTTCGAACGGTGCCCCCGTCGCGCGCAACGCGAGATAAGGCCGCAGAGACCAACTGGACCAATTCTTCGTTCCTACAACAAGGGTGTATTGCGCGGACATGCCATCTCCATTGCTACGGCGGACGTCGCTTTCTAAAGTCCTCCGGTCTTCATCGTCAAAGGTCACGCCATGCATGAGAGCCTTCTGAGAAGCGCAAAAGGCGCTGTGCCGCTGCATGCCGTGAAGGCCGCGGATTTGAAGCCCTGGCTCGCCGCGCGGCCAAAACGCGAGCAGGATTGGCTGAAAGCCGCGAATTTTGCCGCCAAGGACGGCGAGCTTGTCTTGATACCCGGCGCGAAGGGGCTTGGCGGCGCGGTTCTGGGCCTCGGCAAGGGCAACGACCGATATGCGCTTGCGCAATTTTCCGAACAGCTTCCCAAGGGCATCTATCGTCTTGCCGACATCGCGGACGGGTTTGGGGACGACAGGGGCGTGCTCGCCTGGATTCTGGGCACCTATGTCTTCGGCCGCTATCGCAAGAGCGGCAAGCGAGGCGCAAAGCTCGTGCTGCCCAAGAATGTGAACGGCGAAGACGCTTCGCGGATCGCAGAAGGACTTTTTCTCTCGCGCGATCTGATCAATACGCCGTCCAACGACATGGGGCCGGAGGAATTGGAAGACGCCGCGCGGCGCCTTGCGAAAAGCCATGGCGCGAAGATTTCCGTTATCGCCGGTGACGCGCTTCTCAAGCAGAACTTCCCCCTTGTTCATGCGGTGGGACGCGCATCCGTGCGGCAACCGCGCCTCATCGATATACAATGGGGAAGCGCGCGCGCGCCGAAGGTGACGCTTGTCGGCAAGGGTGTGTGCTTCGATACCGGCGGACTCGATATCAAGCCCTCGTCAGGCATGCTGATGATGAAAAAGGATATGGGCGGCGCGGCAACCGTTCTGGGTCTCGCGCACATGATCATGTCCGCGAAGCTCGACCTTCGCCTGCGCGTTCTCATTCCCGCCGTGGAAAATTCCGTGTCGGGCAATGCCTATCGCCCCGGGGATGTTTTGCAGAGCCGCAAGGGCCTTACCGTGGAAATCGGAAATACCGACGCGGAAGGCCGCCTTGTGCTTGCCGATGCGCTGACGCTTGCGGAAGAAGAAAAGCCGGAGCTGCTGATCGATATTGCGACACTCACAGGCGCCGCGCGTGCGGCAACCGGCTTTGAACTGCCGCCCTATTTCACCGACGATGAAGTGCTGGCGAAAGATGTCATGCAGCATGCAACCGAAGTGCAGGATTTTGTCTGGCGCTTGCCTTTGTGGCGCGGCTACGAGTCTGCGGTGAACAGCAGCGTCGCGGACATCAACAATTCGCCCAGCTACGGATTTGCCGGTGCCATCACGGCAGCGCTGTTTCTCAATCGCTTCGTGACGGAGACGAAAAGCTGGATGCATCTCGACATTCCGGCCTGGGTGGACCGTCCCAAGCCGGGTCGCAGAGCGGGCGCGGAAGGCAACACCGCGCGTGCGCTCTATGCGCTGATATCGGCCCGCTATCCGGCGAAAAGCTAATAGCCGCGCGCGAGATCGACCACGTTTTCCAGAGGCTTCCCGGCCTTGTGCCGGGCAATGCCTTCGACGGCGTTCCTGACCATGACGCGGGGGTCCGAGATGGCGGCAACATGCGGCGTCACGGTGATCTTTGGATGGCTCCAGAGCGGTGACGACGCGGGCAACGGTTCGGTTTCAAAGACATCGAGCGTCGCGCCGGACAGATGACCGCTGTCGATGGCTGCGATCAGATCGTCTTCCTTCAGATGGCCGCCGCGCGCGACGTTGATGACGAAAGCGTCCTTTGGAAGCTGCCGGAACGTGGCCATGTTCAGGATGTGTCGCGTGTCCGCGGTGAGCGGCAGCAGGCAGATAAGGATGTCGCTGCGGTTCAGGAATGCTTCCAATTCCGCCTGTCCGGCGAAACTCTCCACGCCCGCGATGTGTTTGCGGGCGCGGCTCCAGCCTGCCACCCGAAAATCGTGATCGCGCAGCCGTTCGGCGACCATCGTTCCGATTTCGCCGATCCCGAGAATGCCGATTCGTGTATCTTCCGTTTGGCGCGGCGGCACGGCCTGGCGCCATTTCTTCTCGTGCTGAAATTGATCAAACAGCCGCTGCTGGCGGTGATGGATCAATGTGTGCATGACGCAATATTGGGCCATCTCGCGCGAGAGTTGGTGATCGACAAAACGGACGAGGGGAATGTGCTTCGGATAATTCGGATCGCTTAAAAAGCCATCGACCCCGGCGCCCAGCGAAAACGCCACCTTGAGGTTGGGCAGCGATCCCAACAGTCCCGGCTCCGGCCGAAATCCCAGCGCATAGTCGATGGCTTTCGGATCGTATTCGTCACGGCCATGCACGAAGACATCGAGATCAGGCGCCATTTCCGCGAGCGGGGCGGTCCATAAGCCGGCCCAGCTTACGGGAACGGCAAGAAGAAGCGTCGAGCGTGCGGTCATGTCGGTACGTTCGCCGCTTTCGTGTCTGCCTTCAAGTGCACGCCGCACAGCATCATATCGCAAACTTTTGTTGGCGCAGAGTGAGGACATCTTTCTCGAAATAGGGATACAGGACGTAGCTGTCGATCTGCTCGGTGACGCCGCTGATGTCCCCCCACTTCTCGGGATCGGGCAAGTTCCATTTCTTGAAAAACATTTTGCGGCTGTGCGCGTGGAAGGTCATGCTTGCCATATGCGCCGGATCGCGGCGGTTAAAGCCGGTCTCACCTTGCGTTATCAAGACTTGGGAAATCGGATTGAGCACGCGCCCGTGAAAGACATCGTTGATGCTTGCTTTGTTGCCAAGGTACTTGGCGAGACGGAGGAAATAATCCGCTTCCTGATATCCAATGTTGCAAAAGCGCTCATCCCATAGCCCCACTTGTCGCACGCCCTGGGGCTTATAGCTCACGGCGTTGTCGCCAATGCCTTGCGTGATGATGTCGAATGCCGCGTGCTGTGCGATCAGTTGTGACAGATAGTTCGGCGCAAAGATCGAATCGTTTTGCGAACAGATGACCAGATCGGCCTTCGGCGCCGTCAGGGATTCGAAGCCGAGGATGAGCGCCTGATTCCAGTTGCGCGACAGATGTCCGGTCGAGAAATCAGCGCGCGCCGCGTTGTGAATGACGGACACGCGGTTGCCGAGATCGCCGGGAAGAGAAAACTGGCTGTGGTTGTTGATCACGAAGATTTCGCGCTGATGCTCGCCAGCATCGGTAGCCAGGATCGATCGGATGCATTGTTCCAGAAGCGGAGGATTTTTATAGGTCACGATGAAATGCCTGATTTTCATCGGGGCTCCCCGCTCTGGCCGCGCAGGCGGCGGCTTCCACGACTCGATGTTAGCGTATCAGGCTCCGCACCAGCGACGTTTTTTAGATTTTACACGCGCATGGGATTTGCGAGGCGAGCCTCACAAAGCCCATGCGGTCAAAGAATGCGCTGCGGCTATTACTTCTTCGGCGGTCCGCCCGCTGGCGTTGCAGCCGGCGGTGCTTTCGCAGGTGTCGTCGAAGAGCCTGCGGGCGGCGTTGCAGCCGGACCGCCCGGCGTAGTCGGCGCACCACCTTGAGACGACGCGGGCGCTGCGGCCTGCGGATTGGGCGCCGGAATCGGCGCGGGCGAATCCGACAGCGTGCGCAGATAGGCGATCAGGTTGGTGCGATCATCCGCGCTGCGAAGGCCCGCGAAGGACATCTTCGTGCCCTGGATATAACCCTGCGGCGATTTCAGGAATTTGAAGAGTTCGTCATAGGTCCACTTGCCGCCTTTGGCCTTCATCGCAGCGGAGAAGTCGAAACCGTTGCGGCCTTCGCCGCGGTCCGCATCGACGATACCCCACAGATTGGGGCCGATCTTGTTCGGGCCGCCCTTGGTGAGATCATGGCACTGCTCGCATTTGTGCGAGATGTTCTGACCCTTGCTCACATCGGCGGATTTCAGAACCGTGCCCCAATCGGGCATGGCTTCCTCTTTCGGTGCGGCATTCGTTGCGGTCGTTGTTTCCTCGACGCCTTCGACCACATAGCCGGGCTTGGCGGGCGGCTCGACCTCGAAGAGAGACTCGCTCGCGATACGGACCACCATCACAAAGATCAACGTTCCGAGAACCGCACCGGCGATCTTGTTCCACTCCCAGGAATCCATAAGGTCACGCTCCGCTTGAGGCTGGCTTTCGCCGAATTGGAATCTTGGGGAAAGTGAGTGCTACCGCGAGCGGACGCCCGCAAGCTTTATTCGCACCCCCAAGAATGCGGGCGAATTTGACTTGGCAAGGTGGGTGCGTCATTGCGGCGGAACGTCGCATAAGTGCCGGGAGAATAAGGAAAAGCCCGATGAAGCCGGTGATCGTTATTCCCGCCCGCATGGCGTCCACAAGACTGCCGGGCAAGCCGCTGGCCGATATCGCCGGCCAGCCGATGATTGTGCGCGTCTGGCGGCAGGCGGTGGCTGCGAATTTGGGGCCGGTGATCGTGGCGGCGGCGGAAGCGGAGATCGCAGATGCGATTCGGAAGGCGGGCGGTTTCGCTGTGATGACCGATCCGGATTTGCCGTCCGGTTCGGATCGGGTTTTCCAAGCCCTGAAATCCTACGACCCCGATAGCAAACACGATCTCGTGGTGAATTTGCAGGGCGATCTGCCGGCGCTGAATCCGGCGCATATTTCTGCCGTGGCCGATGTGATGGCGCCCACAGGCGCCGATATCGGGACTCTGGTCGCCGAGATCGACGATCCTGCCGATTACGACAATCCTGCCGCAACAAAAGCAGTCGTTACCTGGGATGTGACGGGCGAACGTGGCCGCGCGCTCTATTTCACGCGCGCGCGCGCTCCCTACGGCGAGGGGCCGCTCTATTTTCACATCGGCATCTACGCTTACCGCCGCGACGCGCTGGAGCGCTTCGTGGAGCTTGCACCATCGCCGCTGGAGAAGCGCGAGAAGCTGGAGCAACTGCGCGCTTTGGAAGCAGGCATGAGCATTGCCGTCGCGCGCGTGGACAGTGTCCCTCTGAGTGTCGATACTCCCGCCGATCTTGAAAGGGCGCGGAAAATCATCGCTGCCTCGAAAATCTGAGAAGGCCATGTCCACGCTGATCGCCAACGCCAAACGCATTGCCTTTCAGGGCGAACCCGGTGCCTTCGGCAATCAGGCCGCGCGTGAGGCGGTTCCGCACGCACAAGCGATTCCGAAACCGACCTTCGAAGACGCGGTGGAAGCGGTGCGGTCCGGCGAAACCGATCTGGCGATCATTCCGGTCGAGAATGCCCTGCACGGACGCATTGCCGACATCCATCATCTGCTGCCCGAAGCGGGCCTTTACATCGTGGGCGAGCACTTCCTGCGCATTCGCCTGCAACTCCTCGGCGTTAAGGGCGCAAAGCTCTCCGATGTGAAGACGGTCTTCAGTCAGGGGCCCGCGCTCGGTCAATGCCGCAAACTCATCCGCGATATGAAGTTCAAGGCGCAGGAATGGCACGACACCGCGGGTTCGGCCCGTCACATCGCCGAGATGAAGGACCCGAGCTCGGCGGCCGTCGCGTCCACGCTGGCGGGCGAGATCTATGGTCTGGACGTATTGAAAGCCGATATCGAGGACGAGAAGCACAACACCACGCGCTTTCTCATCATGGCGCGCGAGCCGGACGATGCGCCGCATGACGGCACGCCTGTCGTCACCACGTTCGTCTTTCGCGTGAAGAACGTACCCGCCGCGCTCTACAAGGCCTTGGGCGGTTTTGCCACCAACGGCGTGAACATGACGAAACTGGAGAGCTATCAAATCGGCGGGTCGTTCAATGCCACGCAGTTCTACGCCGATATCGACGGCCATCCGGAAGATCGTCTGGTCCGGCTGGCGCTGGAAGAACTGCGGTTCTTCACCAGCAAGCTCACGATCCTGGGCGTCTATCCGGCGCATCCGTTCCGCGCCGATCTGCCGTAGTTCAGCGCGCCTTTTTCCCGCCGAAGCTTTCGATACCTTCGCGCGGCGCGTAGCACGACACCACAAGCAGGTGATCGACGGTTTCATTCTCGCCCAAGGGAAGAAACACGGTCTCGTAATAGCAGAAGGGTGACTCCGGCGCGTCCCGACCGACCCATCCGCGAATCGCCAATGCTTCGCCTGTCGAGCGAACGAACTCGTACGTCACGCGGGTATGGGGATCGCATTCGGCTT
Source organism: Pseudomonadota bacterium (assembly GCA_018242145.1). Taxonomy (GTDB): domain Bacteria; phylum Pseudomonadota; class Alphaproteobacteria; order Micropepsales; family Micropepsaceae; genus Rhizomicrobium. Next base: position 5,865 of record JAFECN010000146.1, on the reverse strand, counting down.
CGGCTTCAAACGCCGTCAGGCGCGTACCGACGAAGTTCACGCCCTGCGCCTGAACGTGGGCGTTGCCAACGATGCGGTATTCGAAGTCCGCTCCGTCATCGAGGACGCGGATCAGCACGATATGGCGCAGAAGGCTCGCGATATCGCGCGGCATGATTTCTTCGCGGGTAGGAAAGCGGCGTGCGCCACGCAAGGCATTCCAATGCCGGACCGCAAACGAAACCGGCTCGCTGTCCAGATCGTCCGGCTGGACGATGTGAACGGACGATTCTTTCGGCCCGTCCGGATGGCCGGAAGGCGTCATCTGAGAGGCTGCGGACATCGCGGCAACGCTAGCGGCGCAAGGCTGAAGAAACATTAAGCACCGCTGTCCCAAATCGGATCAGCGCACGCGGCAGACGAATTCCTCGAACTTTCCGGTCGCATCGGCGGGGATTTTATCCTCGAAGTAAGACAAGCGGATTTGAAAGGGATGGCCCAGAGACTTCTGGACATGCGCAATCAAGCGGCTTTCTTCTTCGGCTGTAAGAGGTTGCTCCACCACCAGACGCATCTCGACATGCTCCCGATCTTCCTGAATGATCTGATATTGATGGATCGGTGCGATCTCGCGATATTTGGCGTAGCCCACCAACGGCCAATTGCGTGAGCCGTCAGGCATCACAATGAGATTGCGCTCCCGGCCCAGAATGCGCTTGAGCGTCGGAAGACCACGTCCGCACGGGCAAGGCGGTCCTACTTCTGCATAATCGCCGATGTCATAACGGATGAGTGCTGTCGCGAAGTTGTGCAAATCGGTGATGAGGATGCGTCCGCTATCCCCTTCGCCCACGACATTTCCATCACGATCGACGATTTCGAGAATCACATTCTCCGCCATCGTGTGATAGAGGCCGGAGACCGGGCATTGCAATGCAATCGTTCCCGCTTCCTGCGAGGAATAGATGTCGGAGATCTTCAAGCCGAAGAAAGCCTCCGCACGCGCGCGGATGTCCGGTGACAGCCTCTCGCCCACGGTAATGATCGCCTTCAAATCCGAAAACAGCACGCCATGGTGTTGGCAATAGTCGATCACGCCGGACAGATCGTTGGGATAGATCAGAAGAGTGTGCGTATGAAACGCCGCGATCTTTTCCACCTGTTCGGCAATGCTCCGGTTTATCGGAAGGCCGAGCAGCGGTCCTGTTTTATGCAATAGCGCCGCCGGAGCGCCCCAATTCTCCAGCCGCACTTCGTCGATGTTGGCGCGAATGGCACAAAAGGGCTTGGTAAAGTCGCGCTCGTGCCACAGATGCTCGCGCATGGTCGTGCAGAGCCAGTCGAATTGGTTGAGCGCCGTCCGCCATATCAGAACCGGCTCCCCCGTCGATCCTGAGGTTTGGCTTTTGGTGCGCGGCATGTGCGCTTTGGGCACCGCTGTGCAGAAAAGATCGCGTGCAGCCTGCACCTCCCGGCGCGAAAGTTCCGGCAGGCGTCGAAGCCCACCTGGCGCTTCCAAGTCCTCCGGCCGCAGTCCTGCCGTCCGCAGCCGCTCGCGAAATTGTGGCGAGTAGGTTTCGCAATGCCGCGCAAGGCGCACCAATTCTTGATGCTGATGCACTTCGATCTCAGCGCGGCTGCGCCATTGTGTGTCATCAAGAAAGCGCAGACGCTGCGATAGAAGTTCCGCTTGCCTATTCATGGCCGCCGATAGCACCGGCAAAGTTTTTCGAGCCGTTTTCGCTCATCGTTCCGCCCAGTTTCGGATCAGATGGTGGGCGATCGCGATGGGCGGCGGCATGCGGATGGTGTCGCTGGCATCGCCCGCCAGCAAACGGCGCGCACGATCTTTCTCCAGCCAGAACGCATCGGCCAGCTCGGTCTGGTCGATAATGATGTCGCGGCCCTCCGCTTCCGCGTAGCACCCGATCATCAACGACGATGGGAACGGCCAGGGCTGCGTCGTGAAGTAGGTGACATTCTTCACCCGCACGCCCGCTTCTTCGTGAATTTCGCGCGCGACGGCTTCCTCGATGGTCTCACCCGGTTCGACGAAGCCCGCCAGCGCCGAGAAGAAATGCGGCGGAAACTGCTTGCCGCGTCCCACCAGGCAGGCATCGCCATGTGTCGCCAGCATGATCACGACGGGATCCGTGCGCGGAAAGTGTTCTGCGCGGCAGTTGGGGCAGGCGCGCTTGTAGCCAGCATCGGCGAAAAGGGTCGGGTGCCCGCAGCAGGCGCAGAACCCATGCCGCAGATGCCAGTCGATCATGGCTTTCGCCTGGCCGAGGATGGCAATGTCCTTGTCCGGCAGCCCGGCCGTCATCGCCGCGCCCCGCATCTCGCGAAACACGCCAAGGCCGGCCAGCGGTCCCTCGTTCTCCGGATCGCGCGCGGCGGAGATGTCGAGCGCGAACAGCGCGCGGTCGCCTTCAAGCCCCAGCAGCACGCATGGCGCATTCGGTGCTGCCAGCGGCTCACACAGGCCTGGTTGCAGGAAGCCGGTTTCCAGCGGGCCCTTCTGCTGGCCGATTAGAAAGGGTTGAAGCTTCCACATCGGCAGGATGAGTGAGGAAGGATCGCGCATTCTATCGGCCACCCACTGGGTGTCTGCGCGCTTCTCGCTGGCGCGGTTAAGCGGGTTGCCGCAAAACGGAATCATGAACAGGCCCCTGTGACAGAACGGCCGCCAACGTCGCATTGCCTGCGCGCTCGTGCTAGTGCCATGCCCGAATGATATTCCTGCTTTTGGCACTGCTGCTTCTGTTGGGGCTCGCGGCCGTGGGGTTCGCCACATGGCCGCTCCTGCGTGGTCCCGCCATGCGCGGACGCGCGTTGCTGGTCGCTGCCGTTGCGGCGCTCGTGCTGGGTCTCGGCTTGGGCTCTTACCTTCTTCTCGGTTCGCCCGGGATCGCGCTGCGCAGCCTGACCGGACCTTCCGACAACGACATTCGCGGCTTGGTGGCGGTTCTGTCGCGGCGGGTGTTGCAGACGCCGGACGATCCGAGAGGTTGGACCTTGCTCGGTCGCGGCTATCTCTCTTTGAACGATCCTTCCGATGCCGCGGCTGCATTCAGGCGCGCTCTTGCCGTTGCGCCACAAGCGCAGCGCAGCGAGCTATTGTCCGCCTATGCGGAGGCACTCACGTTGTCTGCCGGAGGCGCGGTGCCGCCAGAGGCGGAAGCCGCATTCGGCGACGTGCTGAAATCCAATCCTCATGATCGCGCGGCGTTGTTTTATCTGGGGCAGATGGCAGCCCAGCGCGGGGATACCGCACGCGCGCTGGCGATGTGGAATAGCCTGCTTCCTGAATTGCCGGCGCAAAATCCTCTGCGGAGTGTTCTGCTCGATCGTATGGCTATGCTGCGGGCCCGAACGGGCGCGGTGCCGGATATTCACGCGATGGTGGAAGGATTGGCAGCACGCCTCAAGGCGCATCCCGACGACGCCGATGGATGGCGTCGTCTTGTACGGGCCTATGCCGTGCTGGGCGAAAAGGAAAAAGCGCAACAAGCGCTTTCGGATGGCCGCGAAGCTTTGAAAAGCAATGTGGCGGGCCTTTCCGCTCTCAATGCGGAAGCGGCCGCGCACCATCTCCAAATGCAAAACGGCGGCCCATAAGACCGCCGCTCAAATCGGGCTTTCGATAAGGATCAGGTCGGAACGCGCCCCTGCCAAACGGGCCAGCAATTGCTTTTGCCCTTGGCCTTTGCCGAGTCGTAGAGCTTCATCTGCGCGTCTTCGGCATTGGAGCCTGTCGCGGTGGCCATGTAGTCGTGCGACCCGGCGCACCAAACGTAAAACTGATGCGTGCCCGCCGAGTAGAAATCGGTCTGGTGGCTGGACGTGAAGTTGGCGGCGACAGCCACGCCCGCGACGGCGAAAAGAACGCCACCGGCCACTGCTCCAACAATCCGTCCGATACTCATGCGCGTACTGCTCCTCAGATGAGCCGTCTCAAGCGGCCCTTCGGGTTAAGTCGAAGAAAAACTTCGACATTTTCCCCCGTCTCGGTGTGCGGCGCCCCCCAAGGCCAAGCTTTCCAATTTGTCATCGAAAGCCACTATTTCCCTTACGGTATAGCGTGACCGCAGGTCTGTCATCCCTTTTTTGCAGGTTCCTCAGAGTCTTAAGGAATCAGAGGCCCTCGCTGCGGATGCGCACAGGTTCCACGCCCTCAGAGCGAACCGCCGATTCGACCGTCGCGGCAGCCGCTTCGACCTCCTGCGGGACCCTCCCACGAACCACCAGTTGAGTCCCTGGGCCGGCCTCGCGGTAGAAGGGATAACTGCCGATGGACACCGTCTTGTGACTGGCCTGAACCGCGGCCAGAGCGGCCGCGATCTGTCCCTCGGGCATATGCGCCTCGATGGTGGCCCCATGAACCACGGCGCCGCGCTTCAACCGGGGCGCCAATTCCTCCAGCATCGCTTTCATCACCGCAGGGACGCCGGCCATCACGAAGACATTCCCGATCTGAAAGCCCGGCGCGCCCGAAACGCTGTTCTTGATGAGCGTGGCAGTATCGGGAATGCGCGCCATGCGCTTGCGCATGTCGTTGAAGTCTTCCGGGTTCTTGTAGCGCGCCGCCATGATCGCCATGGCTTCCGGATGATAGCCGATGCCCACGCCGAAGGCCTTCGCGACGGCATCCGCCGTGATGTCGTCATGCGTTGGGCCGATGCCGCCGGTGGTGAAGACATAGGTGTAGCGGGCCCGCAGCGCGTTCAGCGCGGCGACGATCTCGTCCTCGACGTCGGGCACCACGCGCACTTCGCGCAGATCGATGCCGAGCGTGCCCAGGAAGCGGGCGATATAGCTGGTGTTCGTATCCTGTGTGCGGCCCGATAGGATCTCATCGCCGATGACCATGATCGCCGCGGTGATATTGCCCTGTTCCGGCATGAAAACCCCTGCAAATACGCCCTTCTGGCATCAGCGGCCTTGCGGGTGTAAGGAATTGGTGAGTTCAAAACGCTAGTGATTGCGGGAACCTGCTGCAAGCAGCCTTCTGCAAACCGCCGGATTGCCCCATGTCTGAGATGCCCGACCCAGAGATTTTCGAAGCCGCCCGCCGCGCGAGTGTGGGCGTCACGATCCATGGCCCTGAAGCCTTCGAAGGCATGCGCAAGGCCGGTCGGCTTGCCGCCGAGGTGCTCGATCTGATGGTGCCGGAGGTGAAGCCCGGCGTGACCACGGCGCATCTGGACAAGATCGCCTATGACTATGTTGTGAGCCACGGCGCGGTGCCCGCCTGTCTGGGCTATCGCGGCTATCGCCACACGCTGTGCACCTCGATCAACCATGTCGTCTGCCACGGCATCCCGAACGACAAGCCGTTGCGCGACGGCGACATCATCAACATCGACGTCACCGTGATCGTGGATGGCGGCTGGCATGGCGATACGAGCCGCATGTATCTCGTCGGCGACGTGAAGCTGAAGGCCAAACGTCTGGTCGATATCACTTATGAGTCGATGATGCGGGGCATCGCGGCGGTGAAGCCCGGCAACACCACCGGCGACATCGGCCATGCGATCCAGTCTTATGCGGAAGGCGAGGAACGCTGCTCGGTCGTCCGCGATTTCTGTGGACACGGGCTGGGCAAGGTTTTCCATTCCCTGCCCAATATCGTTCACTATGGGCGTCCGGGTTACGGCATCGCGCTGAAGCCGGGCATGTTGTTCACCGTCGAGCCCATGATCAACATCGGCGGTTATGGCGTGAAGATACTCAATGACGGATGGACGGCGGTGACGCGCGACCGTTCGCTTTCCGCGCAATTCGAGCATTCGGTGGGGGTTACCGAGGATGGCGTCGAAATCTTCACAAAGTCGCCCAAAGGCTTTGACAAGCCCCCATATCTCTGACGTTTCGCGAAGTTTC
>JAFECN010000145.1 GCA_018242145.1 Pseudomonadota bacterium | reverse complement strand
GATCCAACGCCTACAATTTGCGCAAGCCGGACAGCATCAGCGGAAGCTGGAGCGGCGACATCAAGGTTCAGATTCCCTCGACCGGCATATCGATCGACGAGCTGTCGCGCCTGCTTCGCGAACGGCTCGGCCATGAGACCCATGTGTCGGGCGAGGTCTGGCGCGACGGAGACCGCATCGCGCTCACCGTAAGGGACGGCACCAGCCTCGCCCGCACGTTCGAGGGCAAGCCGTCCGATCTTAGCCTTCTGATGGACAAGGCGGCCGATGCGCTCCTGCGGCAGACACAGCCTTTTGTCTATGTGAGCCTGCTGGCCCAACGTAACGACGCGCACGGCATAATAGCGCTTTCCCGCCAGCTCATCTTGAACGGCTCTGCGTCCGACCGCGCGCTCGCCTACACCTATTGGGCGAATGCCCTGGCGAATCTCGGCGAGGATCACGCGGCGATACATCCCTATGCGCGCGGCATCGCGCTCGCGCCGGGCGATCCCATGTCGTCCTTCTTCGCCGTGAACGCAGACATCGCGCTCGATCACGGCGAGGCTTTTGCCGAGCACGCCGCCATGGCCGCACGCCTGTTCGGCACGAGCGCGGCGCGCATCTACCGCCCGGAAGCGCTTGCCAACGCGATTCCCTCCGCCAATTCGATGCTGGCGCAGACGCAGGGCGATTTTGCAAACGCCGCGCGCAACGACGCGATTGCGGCGCAATATGCCTTCTCCGATTATGAGAATATCGGCGCGCTGGTGACAGTGGCCGATCTGGCGCGCGGCCACGACCCCGCCGCCGCGCGCGCCATTCTCGCGGACCATCCGGATTATACGGACGGCAAGGCGGTCGTTTTGCTCGATTTTGTGGGACCCCAATTGCCGGTATCCTTCATCGATGCCGACATGGGCGATTGGAGAGGCGTCCTCGCGAGCCTTTCATCCGCGGATCGCGTGGCGCTCAAGTCCGGCACCAGCAACGATGCCCGCCACACGCTGATCTGGCCGTGGCTGGCCTATGCGCTGGCGAAAACTGGCAATATGGCAGGCGCTCGCGCCCTCATCGCCAAGACGCCGCTCGACTGCACCCGCTGCCTTGAATATCGCGGCCGCATCGCGGCGCTGGCGCGGGACTATCCGCGCGCCACCGATTGGTATGCGCGCGCTTCGGCCGACGCGCCGTCCGAGCCGTTCGCCATGACGGATTGGGGCCAGATGCTGCTGGCGAAAGGCGATTATGATGGCGCCATCGCGAAATTAGAAACCGCGAACCGGATCGGTCCGCACTTTGCCGATCCGCTGGAGATGTGGGGCGAGGCGCTGATCCGAAAGAATCGCTCCGACCTCGCGCTGGCGAAGTTCGCGCAAGCCGCGAAATACGCGCCCAACTGGGGACGCCTGCATATGAAGTGGGGCGAGGCACTGTGGTGGAGCGGCGATCACGATGGGGCGCGCAAGCAATTCGCCGTCGCCGCCCAGCTCGCGCTTATCCTATCCGAAAAAACCGAACTTGCGCGGGTTTCGCATGGCTGACGAACGCGAGGACCATCCGCACGCGCCCGATATTGGGGCGGCAACTTGCTATGCACAGGAGGGACACAATGGACTATCCTTATGATCTTGGGTCTTACGCGCGGAAGGTGACGACCGCCTCGGCGGAAGCGCAACGCTGGTTCGACCGCGGCCTCAACTGGTGCTTCGGCTATCATCACGAGGAAGCCGTGGCCTGCTTTGAGAAGGCGCTCGCGGCCGATCCCGGCTGCGCCATGGCCTGTTGGGGCATAAGCTACGCGTCGGGGCCGAACTACAATCTTGCCTGGGAAATGATGGATCCCGCCGGCAAGGCGGCGGCGCTGGCCAAGGCCCACGATGCGGCCACTTCGGCGCTGACACTTTCCGATCGCGTCACCCCGCCGGAGCGGGCGCTGATCGAGGCGCTGGGCGCCCGCTACCCGCAACGCGATCCGGTAGAGGACCAGCGTCCCTGGAACGACGCCTTCGCCGCTGCCATGCGCGCGGTGCACCGGGCCTATCCCGAAGACATGGATTTGCGCGCCTTTTTCGTGGAAGCGATCCTCAATCGCACGCCCTGGCGCATGTGGGATTTGCGCACCGGCGAGCCGGCGCCTGAAGCGGGCACACTTGAGGCGCGCGAGGTGCTCGAGGCGGCCTTTCGGGATATGCCGGAAGCCCTGAGCCACCCAGGGCTTCTGCATCTTTACGTGCACCTGATGGAGATGTCGCCGCAGCCGCAGACGGCGCTGGCCGTCGCCGACCGCTTGCGCGAGTTGACGCCGGATATGGGCCATCTCGTGCACATGCCCACCCATATCGACATCCAATGCGGCCACTATCGCGATGCGATGCATTGGAACCAGAAGGCCATCGTCGCGGACCGCAAGTTCTATGACCGCGCGGGACCCATGAACTTCTATTCCGGCTACCGCGTGCACAACTATCATTTCGCCGCCTATGGTGCGATGTTCCTCGGCCAATACGCGCCGGCTATCGTCGCCGCCGATGAGTTGATCGAGACCATGCCCGAGTCGCTCCTGCGGATCGCCTCCCCGCCCATGGCCGACTTCTTCGAGGGCTTTGTCTCCATTCGCCAGCACGTTCTTATCCGCTTCGGCAAATGGCGCGAGATCGTTGCGCAGGCTCTACCGGCGGACCGCGATCTCTACTGCAACACCGTGGCGATGACGCACTATGCCAAGGGCCTGGCGCATGCCGCGCTGGGCGCGGTCGCGGCGGCGGAGATCGAACAGGCGCAATTCCGCGAGGCTGCGAAGCGCGTGCCCGAAACCCGATACATCCACAATGTGCCCTGCGTGCGCCTTCTGGCGATCGCCGACGAGATGCTGATGGGCGAGATCGCCTATCGTCGCGGCGAGCACGATGCGGCGTTCGCCCATCTCCGCGCCGCCATCGCGCTGGAAGACGACCTGCCGTACGACGAGCCGTGGGGTTGGATGCAACCGGTCCGCCACGCATTGGGCGCGCTGCTGCTGGAGCAGAGCCGTGTCGCGGAAGCAGAAGCGGTCTATCGCGAGGATCTTGGTCTCGCCGGCAACCTTCCCCGCGCGCAGATACATCCGGACAATCTTTGGGCGCTGCGCGGGCTGCTCGACTGCCTCGAACGGCGCGGCGAGACCGCGGAGGCTATGCTGATCCGCCAGCGCGTGGATATCGCTGCAGCCCGCGCCGACCTGCCGGTATCGGTGTCCTGCTTCTGCGCCCGCGGCGAGGCGACGGAGCAGCTCGCGGCATCTGGAACGGCTTGCTGCGCATAGACGATGATCTTGTCGCGTTGGTTCAGGCCGGAAACGCCATGCCTGACATCGCAAATATCTTTCGTCGATTCAAAATGTCCAGGTGCGAGGCCGGACCCGCCCATGCATAAAGCCAACAGCCTCTCACGACGGAGGGTAACGGGATGTACAAGGTTCAGCTCTCGGACGCCTACTTTCCTGCACAGGAAGGTCCGCCGCAGCGGCTCATGACGGTCGGCGCGTCGCTGCGAGAGGCGGCTACCGTGGCGCCTGAGCGTCCAGCGATCAAAGAGCTTTTGAGCGATGGGACGATCGAACGGGTTTGGACTTATAGGACGCTGCTCGAAGATACGGAACGCTTGGCGCGGGCGCTCGCATCACGCCACGCCGAGGGTGCCCGTGTGGCGGTTTACGCCAACAATGTGCCGGAATGGCTGCTGTTGGAATATGCCTGCGGCTTGGCGGGCGTAACGCTGGTCACCGTCAATCCGGCCTATCAGAAGCGCGAGCTCAAGTACGTACTCGAACAGTCCTCCTCGGAGGCGATCTACTATGTCGGCGAATTTCGGGGAAACCCGATGCGCGAGATTTCCGATGCGGTGTGCGATGAGTTGCCAGCGATCAAACACCGCATATTACTCACCGATCATCATGCCCTTTTCGATGGCTTCGCGCGCGGCGAGATGCGCGATCCCAAACCCGGCGATCCCATACAGATTCAGTATACGTCGGGAACGACGGGCTTCCCGAAGGGTGCAATATTGCATCACCAGGGATTGGTGCAGAACAGCTACGACTATGTGATCCGGGCCGGAGTTGGGCCTGGCGATGTATTCGTACATCATATGCCGATGTTCCACACCAGCGGTTGCGCGTTGCTGGCGCTGGGATGTCTCGGCGTCGGTGCGACCATGCTGCTGGCGCCGGCGTTCGATCCAGATATGATTGTCCGCGTCATCGCGCGGGAAAGGTCAAAATTCGTTCTGGGCGTACCGACCATGCTGGTGGCGTTGATCGATGCTGTCGAACGCAGCGGCGCGGACATGTCTTCGGTCCGCTCCATCAGTTCCGGCGGCGCAATGGTGGCGCCCGAACTTTGTCGCCGGGCCAAAGCGGTGCTGAACACCCCGATTCAGATCGTTTACGGTCAAACGGAATCCTCACCGGCCATAACCCAGGCATGGCCTGACGACAGCCTTGAAGATATGACCCAAACGATCGGCCAACCGGTCGCGCACACGGAAGTGTCGATGCGCGATCCCCAAACCAATCGCGTGGTGCCCATCGGGATTCAGGGTGAAATCTGCTCGCGCGGCTACAACACCATGCTCGGCTATAACGACAATCCGGAAGCGACCGCCAAAGCCATCGATAAGGACGGCTGGCTGCACACCGGCGACCTCGGGACCATGGATGCGCGCGGATATGTGAAAATTACCGGACGGGTGAAGGAGATGATCATCCGTGGCGGCGAGAACTTGTTCCCCGCCGAAATCGAAAACGCGATCCTCGAACATGAGCTTGTCGCAGAGGTCGCGGTGGTCGGTGTGCCGGACGAAAGATGGGGCGAACAGGCGGCCTGTTTCATGCGAGCGTCCGGCGCGACACGGCCAGACGCTGAAACATTGAAGGCATTCATCCGCGAGCGGCTATCGCCGCAAAAGACGCCAGCCTATTGGATCTGGGTCGAGCAATGGCCGCTCACGGGCTCAGGCAAGATTCAGAAGTTCAAGCTGCGAGAGGCTTTCGAAAACGGCGAATATCACAATCAGACTCCGGCGGGGCCGTTGCATTGATGCAGGAATTCATCAGCGGGGACCGCTACCCAATGCAGCGGCAGAAAACATGCTCTCAAGCGGTCGCAAAGGATTGAGGTGCATCTGTTCTGACGGCGTATAGGTATCGCCGCATTATATGGGCGACATCGGGACGGGGGCGCTCATGCCAGCGGGCACTGTTAAAGTTCTCGAAATCGATCTCTTCGATCCGCAAAGTCTTCGCGGTCCATTCGCGGATTACCGCCGGCTGCGCAACGCCGATGGCGTGGTAAAGCTGAAGCAGCTGGGCGTCAATGCGGATGCCATCGGGTGCGTTCAATCGGGCGACGAATGCGGGTCTCCCGCAACCGGGCCGCCATGCGCCAGCCACGCCGCGAGCGCGGGCGGCAGCTCGCGTTCGGCGCGGGCCTCATAGCGCGCGACATCGTCCGCCGTCAGCACGTCGCGCCAGCGCCCGTTGGTGCCCTTGTTGAGGAACGTCTCGGAGCCCTTGTCCCAGGCCTGCGCGGCGGTGGGCATCAGTTCGGTGCCATGCTCGCGCATGAAGTCGAACCCGGCCGCTTCGATCAACGTGGGCCATAACACTTCATCGACGGAAACATCGAGATAGCGGGCAATGCGCCTCATCGTGCCGCCCAGATCGGACTTCAGATCGTTGTAATGCACCATGAGAACATTGGACCGCGTTCGAGCGGCCCACCAACTGCGCTCGATGTCGAAGTAACTGGAAGCGGGATAGTCGTCCGCCAGCCGCGCCCACGGCCCCTCCGTCATCCAGACCTGGAAGAATTCGCGCGGATCGGAACTCGTTCTGGGACGCGGACGGGCGATGGTCTCATCCTCCATGCCGACGGTGTCTTCGACCGCCAGCACCGCAGGCGTGTAGTGACTGGTGTGGTTGTGCCAGGACATGAAGGCATCCAGGCCCTGGCGCGCGACGTGGATGTATTTGACCTCGTCGTAGATCGGCAGCGCATCGAACGGCAGATGCGATTTGAGAAACCG
>JAFECN010000144.1 GCA_018242145.1 Pseudomonadota bacterium | reverse complement strand
GATCGCGCGGCGTCCGCCGCCACGTTGCTGGCCGCCATTCCCGCTCGCCAGCGCGTGGCGGCGGCGCATGCGCTGACGTCCAACATCTGGCACTTCGAGGTGCATCACGGCAAACCGCTCGCCCGGCCGATGACCGATGACGAACTGGCCATGGCCAATCACGTTCGCGCGCTTCTGCCGGAAAACCGTTCGAAGAAATATGTCTTCGTCACAGCGCGGCTGCCGCGTCCGGACGAGAGAATCTCCGGCACCATCCGGCCGGTGAACGTGATCGACGTGACGGTGCCAGTCGTGCGCGGCACATTCCTGACGACGACCTTCTATCGCCCGCCGCCCTCGCCCTGGCCGTTGCAGATCGTGATCGCGGCGGGCGTGGCCATTATCACGACCTCCATCGCGGCGGCGTTCATTGCCAGCCGCGTGGCGCGGCCACTCTATCAGCTTGCGGCATCCGCCGTGCAGGCGGCGCGCGGCGCCAAGGTGGAGCATGTGCCCGAGGAAGGGCCGGACGACGTGCGCAACGCCGCGCATGCCTTTAACGTGATGACGGATCAGGTCGCGCGCACGCTGGCGCGCCAGCGGCAATTGCTGTCCGCCGTCGGGCACGATCTACGCACGCCGATCACCGCCATGCGCATCAGCACCGAATTCATCGAAGACGCCGAGGTTCGGGAACGCCTTCAGAAGAATCTGGAGGAATTGCAGGACCTCACCGACGCCGTGCTCTCGGCGGCGCGCGGCGCGGGCTGGGAAGCGATGCGCAAGGTGGATCTGTCCGCGCTGATCGAGAGCGTCTGCACCGATCTGGAAGATCTGGACAAGCCGGTGACATGGGAGCCGCACGATGCCGCGCCCCTGATGTGCCGCCCCAACGAGATACGGCGCGCGGTGAGAAACCTCGTCGAGAATGCGGTCGCCTATGGTGGCCGGGCGGCGGTGCATCTGGCCGAAACACCGGAGATCTACGAGATCATCGTGGAAGATGACGGGCCCGGCATCGGCGAAGAAGACCGCGCGCGTGTGTTCGATCCCTTTGTCCGGCTGGAAAGCTCGCGCAGTTCGGAAACGGGCGGTTCGGGGCTTGGCCTTACGCTCGTCAAGGCCATTGCCGAAGGACATGGCGGCACCATCAAGCTCGAAAACCGGGCCGAAGGCGGCTTGCGCGCCAGCCTGTGTTTGCCGCGGGCCGAACTGGGCGCTTAAAATCGGCCGATGCTCTTCGAAACCGTACCCGTGAACTCCGCGCTGGGCGCGATCCTGGCGCATGGCGTCCGCGCGGACGGCAAGCTGCTGCGCAAGGGGCGGATACTGTCCCGCGAAGACCTTTCGGCGATCGCGAAAGCGGGGCTCGCCGCAGTCACGGTCGCGCGGCCCGGTCCTGACGATATCGCGGAAGACGAAGCCGCCACGCGGATCGCGGCGCGGCTGGATGGCGCGAATGTGCGCATCGGTGCGGCGTTCACCGGGCGGGCCAACCTCTATGCGGCGGCCGACGGTGTGTTCGTCGTCGATGCCGTCAAAATCGACGCGCTCAACAGCGTGGACGAAGCGATAACCCTCGCGACATTGGCGGCTTTCACGCCCGTCCGGACCGGACAGATGCTCGCGACGGTGAAAATCATCCCCTTCGCCGCGCCCGCCGCAGCGGTGGCGCGCGCCGAAACGATACTGGATCGCGAGACGCTGCGGGTCGCGGCATTCGCGCCGCGCAAGGCTGCCCTGATTTCGACCGCGCTTCCGGGCATGAAGGAAAGCCTGCTCGATAAAAACAGGACCGCGATAGAGGCGCGGCTGCGCACCGTTGGCTCGGCGCTGATATTCGAGCGTCGTGTGGCGCATGAAACCGCGGCTGTAGCGGACGCCATCGCGGACGCGAAGCGCGCCGGTTGCGATCCCATCCTCGTCTTCGGCGCCAGCGCGATCACGGACCGGCGCGACGTCATTCCCGCGGCCGTCGAACGCGCGGGCGGCGCTGTCGCGCATTTCGGCATGCCGGTCGATCCCGGCAATCTGCTGATGATGGGACGGTTGGGCGACGCCACGGTCGTCGGCCTGCCCGGTTGCGCCCGCTCGCCGAAACGCAACGGCTTCGATTTCGTGTTGTGGCGCCTGGCGGCAGGGTTGCCGGTGGGCCGTTCCGATATCGCCGCCATGGGTGTCGGCGGATTGCTGATGGAAATCCCGACCCGGCCGCAACCGCGCGACGAACCGGCGGCCAGCATCCCCCACGCGCCGAAGATCGCCGCGGTGGTGCTGGCGGCAGGCCTGTCGTCGCGCATGGGATCGAACAAGCTCCTCGCGCAGATCAACGGCGCGCCGCTTGTCCGTCACGCTGTTGCAGCGGCGGCGGCGAGCGCCGCGAAGCCCGTGATCATCGTGACGGGCAACGACGCGGAAAATGTGCGAGCCATTCTGTCTGATTTGGATGTTGCCTTCGTCCACAACGCGGATTTCGCCAATGGCCTCAGCACGTCGCTCAAGGCCGGGATCGCCGCCGTGCCCGCCGGTTGCGACGGCGCGATCGTCGTTCTGGGCGACATGCCGGGCATTTCCGCGGCGCTGATCGACAAGATGATCGCCGCGTTCGATCCGACGGAGGATCGGGTGATCTGCGTCGCGACGCGCGGCGGCAAGCACGGCAATCCGGTTCTGTGGGCCAGACGGTTCTTCCCGGAAATCGCGCAGATCGAGGGCGATGTGGGCGCGAAGAGCCTGATCGGCGCTTACGGCGAATTGGTTTGCGAAGTGGAAGCGGCCGATGACGCGCCGCTTGTCGATATCGACACGCCGCAAGCGCTGGAGGCGTATCGGGCGCGATGAGCGATCCTCTCTACAAAAAGGAGATACTGCGCCTCGCCGCCGACGCGCATGGCGCGGGGCACCTGCCGGAGCCTCATGTCACCGGCAGCGCGCACAACCCGGCCTGCGGCGACAAGGTGAGCGTCGAACTCGCGCTGGACAAGGACGGCCGCGTGACGGCCATGGCGCACGACACGAAAGCCTGCGTTCTTGCCCAGGCCTCCGCCTCCATCCTCGGCCAGGCCCTGAAAGGCGCATCGCGGGATGATGTCGAGGACCTGGCGAATGCCGTCGGCATGATGCTGGGTGCCAAGGCCCCGCCACCGGATGCGCCGTTCGATGCGTATTCGGCTTTTGAAGGCGTCGTGGAACATCGCAACCGCCGCCAATGCGTGCTGTTGCCGATCAACGCCGTGCTGAACGCTTTCGAGACGTCAGAAGACGCCGAACCAGGCGGCGTAGGGGCCAAGCCTTAACGTCTCGCCTTCCAGCCGCGCATCGCCGCAGGCGAGGTCCACCGTCTTCGCCGTCACGCCGTCATAACGGGCTTCCTCGCCGCTCATGTTGAACACGCAGATCGCGCGCTCGTCTTTGTGAGTGCGGGTGAAAGCCAGAATGGGCGACGGCGCGTCCAAGAACGCAATGTCGCCCAGACGCAGCACCGGATTGGTTTTGCGTGCTTCGATGAACTTCTTTGCGGTTGCCAGCGTGGAATGGTCATCCGCTTCCTGCAGATCGGCCGCCAGCGGCTTGTGCAGTGGCGAGGCCGGTAGCCACGGCGTTCCGCCGCCGAAGCCGAGATTGGGCAGATTGGAGTTCCACGGCATCGGCGTGCGGCAGCCGTCGCGCCCGAAGGTATAGGGGTAATAGAGATCGCCCACCGGGTCCCGGATCTGGTCGCGGCGGATATCGGCCTGCGGCAGGCCCAGTTCCTCGCCCTGATAGATCAGCGCGGTGCCCTTCAGCGTGAACAGCAGCGCCAGCATCAGCTTGGCCAGACCGCGCGGTGCGTTGCGGCCGCCGAAGCGTGTCAGCGTCCGCACCACGTCATGGTTCGAGAAGGCGATGGACGGCCAGTGGCCTTCATGCCGCGCCAGCATCGCGAAGTGCCGGACGATGAAACCCGGTTCCAGCTTGCGCGCCTCCAGCAGCGGAAAGCTGTAACCGGAGTGCAGCCCCTTGTCGGCGGCGGCGGAGCAGCCGCAACGCTCCGGCTCCTCCGAGAATTCGCCCATCACGAAGCGGCCGGGATAGGCATCGACCGTCCGGCGCACCTCATCCAGAACCGCAATTTCTTCTGGCAAGTTGCTGTCGTGATAGTGGAATTGCAGGTTTGGCGCGTGCGCCCAATTGTGTCCGGTGCGCTGTTCCATCGGCACCGGCGGATTGTCGGTCAGCGTCGGATCGTGGAGATAGGCGTTGGCCACATCGAGCCGGAAGCCATCCACGCCGCGCTTGAGCCAGTGGTCGAGAACGCCCAGCGCCGCAGCCTTCGCCTCCGGCGTCCGCCAGTTCAGCTTCGGCTGCTGGCGCAGGAATTTGTGGTGGTAATACTGCCGCCGCGACGGCTGATAGGCCCACGCTGCCCCCGCAAAAGCGGATAGCCAGTTGTTCGGCACCGTCCCGTCGATCTGCGGATCGGCCCAGACATACCAGTCCGATTTCTCGCCCTTCTTCAGGCTGTCGAGAAACCAGGCATGCTCGTCGGAAGTGTGCGCCAGCACCTCGTCGGTGATGAGTTTCAGCCCGCGCCGGTGTGCCTCCGCCTGAAGGCGGTCGAAATCGGCTTGCGTGCCGTAGTCGGGGTGGATGCCCTCATAATCCGAGACATCATAGCCCCAATCGCGATTGGGCGACGGATGGATCGGCGACAGCCAGATCGCATCGATCCCGAGCGACGCCAGATAATCGAGCTTGGAAAGGACGCCGGGCAGATCGCCCTGCCCATCGCCATTCGAGTCACAAAAGCTGCGGATATAAATTTGATAAATGACGGCGCCGCGCCACCATGGAACATCTACGGGCATCATTTCCCCAAAAGCGTCCCAATCAATCCTCGGAGACTATCGCGATCCTCGTCTTTCAGCGCCCCGATCTTCTTGAGCACTAGCGTTCGCTCGACTGTCGAGATAACGGGTTTCACCGCGGAAGGTTTGAGCAACCCCGCACTCTGCCAACCTTGAAGCCAAACTTCGCGGGCGCGCCTGTTCGGACGCAGTTGCGAGGTGATGGCCATGACAATCACATCTGGAAGCGCAGCATTAACGGCTTTGTCGCTGACGACCACCGCGGGCCGTTTCTTTGATCCGCTTTGATCGGTGAAGGGAAAAGGTACTAGAACGACATCGCCGAATTCAAAGGACATTGTAAACGTCGTCTTCGGGATTATCCCAAATGCGGGCAAGCGATGCCTCGCTCGCCTGCATGGCTGCTCGCACCAGACTTCTGGCCCTTTGGCGCGATGCTATGAAATCCACGAAGTCTTCGATCTCTGCCACCTTTTCGTCGGGCAGAGATTCGATCTTCTGAATCAGGGACTGTTTGTCGGGTGACATCGTTCACTCCTGCCCAGAATCTAGAGCCTTTTGCCCCCAATTACACCTCGTCCGCACGCTGGACGATGCGGCCGACGAGACCGTAGGCCTTCGCCTGCTCCGCGCTCAGCCAGTAATTGCGCTCGGTGTCCTGAACGACCTTTTCGTAAGGCTGGCCGGTTTCGCGCGCGATCTCCTTGTTCAGACGCTCGCGCATCTTGAGGATCTCTTCGGCCTCGATGTGGATGTCCGACGCCTGCCCCTGCACGCCGCCCAGCGGCTGATGCAGCAGGAAGCGCGTGAACGGCAGGCAGAGGCGGTTCTCCTTCGGCGCGCCGAGGAAGATGTGCGCGCCGGCGCTGGCCACCCAGCCCGTGCCGATGATCTTCACGCGATTGCCGACGAAGCGGATCATGTCGTGGATCGTGTCGCCGGATTCGACGTGGCCGCCGGGCGAATTCAGGATCACGCGGATATCGCCCTCGCTTTCGGCATAGGCCAGAAGCTGGGCGCAGACGCGCTCGGCCATCTTCATGTCCACTTCGCCGAAGATCATTACGGTGCGCGATTTGAACAGCGCCTGCGCGACGGGCGAGGATTGCTCCGGCGCCTTGTCGTCCGATTTGTCTTTGTCTTTTCCTTCGTCGAGGCTGCGCACAGCGATGCTCCTGAAAACCGTGGGAATCCGAATCATATAATAGCGATAGACCGTCAGCCGCTTAAAGCGCGTTAACAGCCTCACGCAGTGTAGGGCCTATTTGCCGGTTCAGGACGAGATCGGCGTAAATGTCCTGATCCGTGGGCTCGCGGTTCACGATCGCGAGCCGCGCACCGTTCTTCCTGGCCAATATAGGGAATCCCGCCGCCGGATACACCACCAGCGAAGACCCCAGAACGATGAAAAGATCGCAGGCCAGCGTGGCCGCCTCGGCCCGCGCCATTTCGCTTTCCGGCATAGCCTGGCCGAAGGAAATCGTGGCCGTCTTCATAATGCCACCGCAGAACCGGCAGTCGGGCGGCTCGCCATGCGCCTCGAAATGCGCGCGGATGGGTTCCAGCTCGGCGCGCGCGCCGCAGTTCAGGCATTTGGCGTAGCGCGTGTTGCCGTGAATCTCGATCACGCGGTCGGCGGGGACACCGGACTGCTGGTGCAGGTTGTCGATGTTCTGGGTGATGACGTGACTCGCCTTGCCGAGTTTCACCAGCGAAGCCACGGCGTGATGGCCTTCGTTGGGCTGCACGGTGGAGAACATCTCCTCCATCGCGAAGCGGCGGCGCCAGGCCTCCTTGCGCAATTCGGCGGACGAGATGAAATCGCGAAAATCGATCGGTGCCATCTGGGTCCATATACCGCCGGGAGAACGGAAATCGGGAATGCCGGATTCGGTTGAAATGCCCGCGCCGGTGAAGATCACAGTCCGCCGCGAGGCTCGCAGCAGATCAATGAGCGATGCAATGTCCGCAGTGTCGGTCGATCCGGTCATGCGCGATACATAGCTTGTTTTGATGGTGAAGTGGCCTGCCACCCGAAGCTCGCGGCAACAGTCTCCCTACGCTCCTTCGGAGCTTCGGGAGATCACCCTTCTCTCGCTTCGCGAGCGAAGGGTGGCGCGCCCTAGGGGAGTCGAACCCCTCTTGCAGGAATGAAAATCCTGAGTCCTAACCGATAGACGAAGGGCGCAGCCGGTTCGCGGATTTCGCCGCGGAGGGCGGGCTATACCGGCCTCGCCCCGGCTTGGCAAGCACCCGTTCAGGCCTCCGCCGGGGCCGCATCTTCCACCTGAAGCTGGACCCGTTCCCGACCGTTCCAATTGTCTTCCTTGAGCCTTCCGGCAAGGTGAATCCGCTTGCCGCGCGCCGCGAGCATGGCCTGTCCCAGCGGCGTCTGTGCCGTGCGGAACGCGATGGCATCCAGCCGCGCGCCGTCGCCGCCGGCCACCTGCAATTTCACATGGTCCTTGCCCACCACGCTGGCAAACGCCACGCGCGCGTCCATCACGACCAGAAGCGGCTCCGGATTGCCCGCGCCATAGGGGCCCGCCTTGGCGAGTTCCGAAACCAGCATCGTGCTGGCGCCGGACGGCGAGACGAATGCATCCAGCATCAGTTCGTTCGCGGCATCGAAAGCCGCGCTGGAACCATCGAAGCGCGAAACCAGAAAGGCGCGGAACGCTTCCAACTTTTCCGGCGTCACGGAAAAACCCGCCGCCATCGCATGGCCGCCGCCGGTTTCCAGAACGCCGCCGTCATAGGCCGCGCGTACCATCGCACCGATGTCGATACCGGGGATCGACCGCGCGGAGCCGCGTCCATAACCGCCTTCGAAACCGGCAACGAAGGCCGGCTTGTTGAAGCGCTCGCGCAAACGGCTGGCGACGATGCCCACCACGCCGGGATGCCAGCCCTCGTCCGCCACCAGAACGAACGGCGTGTTGCCTTGCGTCGCGGCCTGCGCGGCGGCGCTTTCCAGGATCATCGCTTCGAGCGCCTGACGCTCGCGGTTGTGCGTGTCGAGCAGAGCCGCGATATCTTCCGCTTCGGCGGCATCCGCCGTGCTCAGCAATTCCATGCCGAGCGTGCATCTGCCCACACGGCCGCCCGCATTGATGCGCGGCCCGAACATGAAGCCCAGATGATGCGGCGTGAACGGCGCGGTGACTTTCGCCACAGCCGCGAGCGCGGAAAATCCGGGCCGCGACAACATCGAGAGTTTCGCAAGCCCCGCGCGCACGAAGGCGCGATTGACGCCCACCAGCGGAACGACATCGCACACCGTCGCCAGTCCGACGAGATCGACATAATCGCGCAAGTCCGGCTCGGCGATGCCGTTGGCTTCATACCAGCCGCTGTCCCGAAGCTGGCGATTGAGCGCGACGACGAACAGAAACGTAACGCCCGTGGCGCAGAGATAGCCGAGGCCGGAGGCATCGCCCGGCTGGTTCGGATTCACCTGCGCATAGGTGGGTGGCAATGTTTCGACCGCGTGATGATCGAGCACGATCGCGTCCATGCCCGCGTCGCGCGCGGCGGTGAGCGCGTCGACGGACGTCGCTCCGCAATCGACGGTGATGACAAGGCTTGCGCCCTCCTCCGCCAGCAGCCGCATCGCATTGGCGTTGGGACCGTAACCTTCCGTCATGCGGTCGGGGATATAGACGCGCGGCTTGTGCCCCAGCGTTGTCAGAAAGCTCGACAACAGCGCGGAGGCAGAAGAGCCATCCACATCGTAATCGCCATAGACGGCGATCTTCTCGCTGGCATCGAGCGCCGCGCGAACGCGCGTGACGGCGCGCTCCATATCCTTGAGCGAGAACGGTTCCGGCAGCAGGCGTTTCAGCGTGGGATTGAGGATATCCTCAAGATGTTCCGCTTGAACGTCTCGGCCCGCGAGAATGCGCGCCAGCGCGTCGCTGATATTTCCGGCAAGCGCGAGCGCGCGTGCCTGCGCGTCCGCCACCTCGCGCAACCGCCAGCGGCGGCCGGAGAAGGAGCGGGAAACTCCAAATGCCGTGGAAGGAGCGAGGATGCGCGCCTCAGCGCCCATCCTTCGCCCGCGAATGGCGCGTCTTCACCCAGCGCACCGTGCCGGTGGCCGAGCGCATCACGATGCTTTCCGTGGTGATGTAATCGCGGCTGCGATGCACGCCGCGCAGCATCGACCCATCCGTCACGCCGGACGCCGCGAAAATCACGTCGCCGGAGGCGAGATCCATCAGCGTGTATTTCT
>JAFECN010000143.1 GCA_018242145.1 Pseudomonadota bacterium | reverse complement strand
GCGCATGAGCGCTTGGAGAACCTGATTGCCGGGCACGAGGAGGGCATGGCGAAGCTGCTGGAACTGTGCCGCGAACCCAGGCGCGCGGTGGACGTGTTTCCGGCCCTGTTCCGCGCCAAGATCACGTCGGGCAATTTCGGCATGGCCACGGGCGAAAGCATCGCGCATCTGAACTGCCTGATGAAGCGCGGGCTAATCCGGCGCACGCCGGACAAGGACGGCGTGGAATGGTATCAAACGGTCTGAGTTTCGCGTTCGGGGGAGAGCGTCGCCCATGGCCATGAAAGTCAACAACCAGAGCATGAGCAACTGGCTCATCAGCATGGCCATAGCCCTGGCGCTGCTGGTGGTGGGCCGGGATTTCTTCGTGCCGCTGGTTTTCGCGCTGCTGCTCTGGGCGGTCATCAACGCCCTGGTCGACTATCTGGAACGCAAGAAGATGCCGCCTTTCATGGCGTGGGCGGCGGCGTTCGCGGTAATCATCCTGTCGCTGTGGTTCACGGCGCTGGTGCTGATCAACCAGGCCGCCGATGTGGTGACGCAGGCGCCGGTGTACGCGCAGAAGGTCCAGACCCTGATCCACACCAAGCTGCCGTTCGGCGACATGATCCCCGCGCTCAATCTGCGGGTGCTGGCGCAGAACGACAGCGTGCGCGGATTCCTCGCCGCCGCCGCGGCCTCCATCGGCAACACCTTCGTCGATATCACGCTGATCCTGATCTATGTCGGCTTCCTGCTGGCGGAGCAGGGGCACATTCCCGAGAAGATCGCGCGCCTGCAGAAGAACAACACCGAGGCCGAAGGCGAGGCGGTGGTGCGCGCCATCGGTCACCAGATCCAGACCTATCTCGGCGTCTGCACGCTGGCGAGCGCGATCATGGCGGTGATCACCTATGCGCTGCTGTCGGTGATGGGCGTGGACTTCGCCGCGTTCTGGGCGCTGGCGATGTTCATCCTTACCTATATTCCCACCGTGGGCGCCATCGGCGTGGTGCTGCCGGCGCTGATGGCCTTCGCGCAGTTCGGCGCCTTCGCGCCGGCGCTCATCATCGCCATCGTGCTGTTCGCGGTGCACTTCTTCCTGACGAGCGTGCTGGAGACGGTGATGCTGGGCCGCACGCTGGATCTTTCGCCCTTCGCCATCATCCTGTCGCTGACATTCTGGGGATTGATCTGGGGCGTGGGCGGATTGTTCCTGGCGGTGCCGCTGACCGGCGCGCTCGCCATTGTGTGCCGCCATGTCGAGGGATTGGAATGGTTCGCCGAACTGATCGCAGGATCGCATGTCGTGCGGTCGCGGCGGCGGCTCAGATTCGGCTCGCGATAAACGGAGGCATGCCATGTCGCTGAAAGGCAAGACGCTCTTCATTTCCGGCGCATCGCGCGGCATCGGTCTGGCGATTGCGCTCAGGGCCGCGCGCGACGGCGCCAATGTGGCGGTGGCCGCGAAGACGGCGGAACCGCATCCCAAATTGCCGGGCACGATCTACACGGCAGCGGAGGAGATCGAGAAGGCGGGCGGCAAGGCGCTGCCGATCGTGTGCGACATCCGCTTCGAGGAGCAGGTGCAGGCCGCGGTGGACCAGACCGCCGCGAAATTCGGCGGCATCGACATCTGCGTGAACAATGCCAGCGCCATTTCGCTCACCGGCACGCTGCAGACCGACATGAAGCGCTACGACCTGATGAACGGGATCAATGCGCGCGGCACCTATCTCGTTTCGCGCACCTGCATTCCCTATCTGAAGAAGGCGGCCAACCCGCATGTGCTGAACCTGTCGCCGCCGCTCGACATGAATCCCAAATGGTTCGCGGGTCACACGGCCTATTCGATGGCGAAATACGGCATGAGCATGTGCGTGCTGGGCATGGCGGCGGAGTTCAAGGATGAGGGCATCGCGTTCAACGCGCTGTGGCCGCGCACCGGCGTCGCCACCGCGGCGATCCGCAATGCGCTGGCGGGCGACGAGGGCATGAAGCATTGCCGCACGCCGGAAATCCTCGCCGACGCCGCCTATCTCGTCTTCAACAAGACGGCGAAGGCGTTCACCGGCAACTTCCTGATCGACGACACGTTCCTCGCGGAAAACGGCGTGACGGATTTCGATCAATATCGCGTCGATCCCACGCAGTATCTCATGCCGGACTTCTTCGTGCCGGACTGGATACCGCCGCCCAAGGGCGTGAATTTGAAGGCCGTTCGATCCTGAGGGCGCCCGCCTGACGTCTTATCGCCCGCGCAGCTTGTCCATCAGCGTGCCGACGGCATGGGTGAAGGCATGCGTCATGCGATGAGTCTGCATATCCGCATAGATGCTCGCGCTGTAATGCACGCTGTCGAAGTTCGCCGACAGCTTGTCCATCTGAAAGCCTGTCGTCAGGCCCGCAGCGGCAATCGCCAGCGTCAGCACGCCGGCCTTCAGCAGGTAAAAGTGACGATCCATGACGCCCTCCGTCATCGCCGACGTCATAGACTTGTTCGGCGATTGCGGCCAAGTGAGGGCAAACAACTTTTCGTCAACGCATAACTACCCATGCGCCCGGCGCCTGCCTCCGCAGGAGTGCATGTCCGATTTTTCAGGATTGGGGTTTTTCCCGTTCCGCGAAAGGGCCGGGGCTGTCCGCGCGAAATCCCACGATCTGTTGCGGGAAGGGAATCGAGATTCCGGCGGCGTCGAAAGCCAGCTTCACCAGCTTCACCCCTTTTTGCAGGTCGCAGAGGGTGTTCCAGTAATCGGCGTTGGCGACCCAGCATCGCAGGATGAGGTTGACTGACGATGCGCCCAACTCGCCCACCGGCACCGTGGGCGGCGGGTTCTTCAGCACGCGCGGATCGCCGGTCATGAGATTCAGCGCGACGCTCTGGGCCTTCCCGATGTCGTCCGCGTAATCGATACCGACCGTGAAATTGATGCGCCGCGTGGCGGCACGCGAATAGTTCGTGATGACGGAGGTGAAGATCTTGGAGTTCGGCATGGAGACGAACATGCCATCGGCGTTCGTCAGATAGGTCGCGAACAGGCCGATCTCCTGCACGGTTCCGCCACTGCCGCCGGCGTCGATCGAATCGCCGATGTGGAACGGCCGCAGGATCAGGAGCATGACACCCGCCGCGACATCGGACAGCGTTCCCTGCAAGGCCAGTCCGAGCGCGAGGCCCGCGGCGCCGAGCAGGGCGATGAGGCTGGTGGTCTGGACGCCGAAACGCTCCAGCACCGCCAGAAGGGTGACGACGAGAATGCCGTATCGCACCGTCTTGACGAGGAGCGGCTTCAGGGTCGTGTCGAGCCGGGGGACCCGGTTCAGCGCGCGTTGCGTGAGCTTTTCCACCCATCCGGCGATGAGCCAGCCGACGATCAGGATGAGGATCGCGGCGAGGAAGTTGATCCCTTCGTTCACGATCAGAAGCTGAAGCGCGGGCCAGACCGATCTGGGGTCCAGGGTTTGCGGAACTGTCATGGGATGCGCCTGCGGTCCTGTGCGGATGGCAACGCCATGCGCCTAACCCGCCGGTCCAGGATGGACAAGATGGTTTTTCCGCCGCTGGCGGCAGTTCCGGGTGGTTCCAGCGTTAACCCGCAAACCATATCGCTTCTTTGCGCTTCCGGCGGGAACCGCGGCCCGGCACAGTGGCGGGATGAGACTTCTCGCGCTTTCCGCTCTGGCCCTGTTCGTATCGTCTCCGGCTCTGGCGCTGCCTGCCTGCGCGCCGCCGGTGGAGATCGCTGACCTCGCCATCGACCGGGTGGAGGTCAACGGCGTGCTCGTAGCCACTGACGGCCGGGCGCTGAAGCTGGAAGGCGTGCTCTTGCCCGGCGGTGCGCGGGATCACGCGCCGAAAGACATCCAGCAGCGGGCCATTGCCGCTTTGAGCGATCTGGCG
>JAFECN010000142.1 GCA_018242145.1 Pseudomonadota bacterium | reverse complement strand
GAGCGGTTGAGCAGCGTCGATCCCATGCCGATCAGCGAATTGTCGCCCACCGTTGTCGAATGAAGAATGACGTTATGGCCCACCGTCACATTCGCGCCCACCGTGGTCGGCTGCCCCGGATCGGTGTGGATCACCGAATTGTCCTGCACATTGGAATTCTCGCCGATGGTGATCCAGTCATTGTCGCCGCGCAGCACCGCGCCGAACCAGATGCTTGCGCCCTTGAGCAGGCGCACGCGGCCGATCAGGACCGCGTTGGGCGCCACCCAATAATCGCCTTCCGCAGGCAGTTCCGGTTTCCAGTCCGCAAGGGCGTAGATCGGCATGGTCGTTCCATCGTTGGTCTTGCGCCATTGTGGCAGCGCCGCGCCGACAAGAAAAGTTCAACAACAAAGACAGACGCAACCGGAAATTTTGGATAGGCTTTCTGCAAGCCCGCTGAGTCGCGTGGGCTTCAAAGGGGGCAAAGCTGGTACAGATTTGTACTTTGCCAGTACCGACCGACCAACGGCCGACAAAAGCCGCCCTGAAACGCACACGCACAAAACGGTCCGCCGGGTTTTCGCGATCCGGCTGCTTTTCCCGTCATCGCAATCCGTCATTGTCCAGGGAGTATCCATGGCGAAGCGTTCCGCGCGTCGCAAGTATCGCGACGGTGCTTACGAGTCCGACAATGTGCATGCGCTCTTTCCCTCCGGCGGCTGGAACCCGCTGGACCGCGACCGCGAAACCCGCGATCGCAAATATGTAAAAAACATTCGGGCGATGAGCCCGCAGCAGCAGACGCTGATCGACGCGATCGAGGAGCGCTCCGTCGTCCTCGCCCTGGGGCCCGCGGGAACCGGCAAGACCTACATCGCCATCTCCAAAGCGGTCGAAGCCCTCGAACAGAACAAGGTAAGCCGCATCGTCCTCTCCCGGCCCGCGGTGGAGGCGGGCGAAAGCCTCGGCTTTCTTCCGGGCGACATGCAGGAAAAGCTCGCGCCCTATCTGCGGCCGCTCTACGACGCCTTGAGCGACCGGCTGGGCGGCAAGCGCCTCAAGGCGCTGATCGCCGAGGGGATCATCGAGATTGCGCCGGTCGCGTTCATGCGCGGCCGTACGCTCAACAACGCCTTCATCGTGATCGACGAGGCGCAGAACTGCACCTATGGGCAGCTCAAGATGCTTCTGACCCGCCTGGGCTGGCAGTCGACCATGGTGCTGACGGGCGATCCCGACCAGACCGACCTGCTTCCGGGCATTTCGGGTTTCGGCGACATCGCCACCCGGCTGGAGCAGGTGCCGGAAATCTCGGTCACCCGTCTGGGAGACGCGGACATCGTCCGCCATCCGCTCGTGGGGAGTATGCTGACGGTTCTTTAGATCGCGAGAGCCACGGACAGGCCGAACAGGCCGATGATGAAGCTCCAATAGGCGCTCAACGCGGCGGCGAGCCAGAACGCCACGGCGGAGCATCCCTTGTTGCGCCAGGACCGGGCGGCGTTGTCGAACAACACGCTCGGTCCGGCCACCACCATGACCGCATAGTAGGCGAATTTGGTGCCGCCGGTGTTCGGCTTGGGCGCAAGAAGGCGATAGAGATTGGCGACAATGCCCGCTACGGCAAAGCCGCCTGTCATCGCAAAAAGGAAAACCTGAAGATTATGCACCCAGAACCCCTGCCCCCGCGTCACTGGGCCAAGGGTGCAGCCTCCATGCCCGTTTAAGGAGGCATTCCCACGCGATTGTGTTCCAGTTTGGCGCGGAAAAGAACGCAAGCCCGCCGGGGTGTTCCACTTCCGGGCAGCGGCGGCGATGCAACGCCGACCGGAAATTAACCGACATACACCTGTATCCACAGGCAACCGGCAAAGGGCGTGATAGATAATCCTCAGATCGACTCGTGGACGCCGCAGTCACGAATGAGCAGAGCCGGTGATACGGAAGAGGACGTGAAGCAAAGATCGGGATGGCTCATCCCGCTCGCGGTTTTCGCCGTGACCGCAGGCCTGTCTGCTCTGTTCCTTCTTTACTATCTGGTGCCCGCGCCGACCTCGTTCATCCAGGAACACGCCGCGCCCACCACCCGCACCGACAAGATCGCCATCACGATCAACGGCGCGAAGTTCGCCATTCCCGCCAACTACATCATCTTCGCGCGGACCCGGCAGGGCGGAACGCTCAAGGAGGCCCAGCTCTTCACGCTGTTGCCCGACTTCAAGGGATATTCCGCAGCCGATGCCTCTTCGTTTTCGGGCAACGCGGCGGATTCCCCCGTCATCTTTCTTTTGCTGCGCGAAGAGCAGTTCAAGATCAGCGAAGCCGAACGCCTGCAGCGCATTTACATGACCTATGTCGCCGATCCCGCCGGAAAGCCCGGTCCCTTCGGCTTGACGCAATATGTCTTCCGCGACGATTCCGGCTATTCGGGCGAAGACCTTTTTGTCGGGCAATTGAACGGAAAGCCGGTTGTCCTGCGCTGCGTGCGTTTCAGCCCGCAAGTGCCAAGCCCAAGCTGCCTGCGGGACCTTCGCATCGGAAGCGGCGTGACTCTCAGCTACCGTTTCAAGCGCGCCAATCTGGGTCGCTGGCAGGAAATTGCGCAGGGCGTGGACAAGCTAGTGCGTTCGTTCCGCGCGGATTAGTCAGCGGATGCGATAGGCATCCAGCGACGCGCGCGGCGGAAACAGATCGTAGATGGCGGTCGTGAGCGCGGGCAGCAGGACCAAACCGGCGCCCGCGCCGAAAATCACCAAAAGGCAGCCCGCCACAGCGCCGAGTGCCAGGGCGGCCATCGCCACGCCCGCGCAAAAGAATG